>JBDTNH010000004.1:0-65600 GCA_039933845.1 Gemmatimonadota bacterium | reverse complement strand
CGAAGCATCGCCGGGTGATCTGGCCGGGCTATACCCACCAGCGGATCGCGATGCCATCCTCGGCCGGCGCATGGGCCGCCGGATACGCCGAACAACTGCTCGACACCATGGAGTCTTTCGCGGGACTCTGGCCCCGCCTCGACCGATCACCGCTCGGCAGCGCCGCAGGCTATGGCGCACCGCTGCCACTCGACCGCGAGGCCGCCGCCCGGGCACTCGGCTTCGGCGGCGTCGACCAGGTGGTGACCGCCGTGCAGAACGCGCGTGGACAGCTCGAGGCAGCCGCCTTGTTCTGGTGCCTCGATGGCGCCCATGCGCTGGCCAAGCTCTCTGCCGACGTGATCCTCTATTCGAGCGATGAGTTCGGATGGCTTTCCTTGCCGCCAGCGTTGTCGACTGGGTCGTCGATCATGCCACAGAAGCGGAATCCTGATCTGTTCGAGTTGACTCGTGCGCGGGCCGCGGCACTCGAGGGTGACTTCCACGCCGTGATGGCGATCAAGCGGGGGCTCCCTGGCGGTTACCACCGAGACTTCCAACTCCTCAAGGCGCCGACGCTCCGCGGACTCACGCGGACCCGTGAGATGCTGGGAATGCTGGTCACCGCCGTGCCGGCGCTCGGCGTGGACGCGAAGCGAGCCGCCGTGGCCATGCGCCCGGAGGTCTACGCCACCGATGAGGCGATGCATCGGGTCCGGGAGGGGCAACCGTTCCGAGATGCCTACCGTGAGGTGGCCAGCGTGGTCAAGAGGGGGGGGGAAATACCTCACCTCT
Organism: Gemmatimonadota bacterium; assembly: GCA_039933845.1. Classification (GTDB taxonomy): domain Bacteria; phylum Gemmatimonadota; class Gemmatimonadetes; order Gemmatimonadales; family GWC2-71-9; genus Palsa-1233. Next base: position 64,826 of record JBDTNH010000004.1, on the reverse strand, counting down.
CCGCGAGTGATGTCCTCGAGCACCGCGACAGTACTGGTGGTCTCGGAAACCTTGGTGTCCCGATGCTCAAGGCACGGCTTCGGACGGCACAGCGATCGACGAGAGCACGACAGCAACGTATCGAAGCTGCACTCGCCCGGCTGGTCCGATGACGGCCGACCGCAAGAAGCGCCAGCTCAAGATCCTCGAGATGATCGCTACCCGAGCGTTCCGTACGCAGGACGAATTGGCCGAGGCCCTGACGCAGGAAGGGTGGGACGTCACCCAGAGCTCGGTCAGTCGCGACATTACCCGGCTCGGGTTGGTCAAGAGCGACGGCATCTATGTCCGCGCGGCCATGCAGCGGCTGCAGGAGATCACCGATCCCAACGAACGCCGGATCGCGGAGTCGGTGCTGACCGTGGAGACGGCTGGCGAGGCCCTGGTGGTGCTGCACACGCCACCCGGTGAGGCCCAGCGGGCCGGCAACGCGCTGGATCTGCTCGCGTGGCCCGAGATCGTCGGGACGATTGCCGGCGATGACACCATCTTCATCGCCGTGATGCACGCCGAGGGGCAGGGGCTGGTCGCGCGACGACTGCGCGCCCTGCATGGTGGCGGCGTCGAGTAGCTCCGCCGCTCGCGCTACCCTCGGCGGGGCACGCCCAGATGGTCCAGCAGCTGGTCGGGTGTGTCGATGAGGTGTGTTGGCCCAGATGCGGTCAACCTCTCCCGCGAAACGGGCCCCCACGTGACGCCGATGGTGCGGACTCCGGCTGCGTTGCCGCAATCAATGTCGTGGTGCGAATCACCGATGTACCACGCATTCGTTGCCACCGCATCGAGTTGCCCGAGCGCGCGCTGGACGGGCTCCGGATGCGGCTTGGGGTGGGTCACATCGTCGGCGCCCACGATCACCGCAAAGAGCTCCCGGACCCCGATCAGACGAAGTCCGCGTTCGGCACCCGCGTGATTCTTGCTCGTGACGAGTCCGAGCGGGCGCCCCGCGTCATGGATCGACCGGAGCATTTCGGTGACCCCGGGGAAGGCCACCACACGCTGGTCGTGATGCGCGAGGTTGTACTCCCGGTAGGTCACGATCCAGCCATCGATCACGGCACGATCGTCGGTGAAGCCCCCGAAGACGGTCCAGAGCGGTGTGCCGATTCCCTCGATCAGTTCCTCGCGGGAGAGCACGGGCAACTGATGCGTCCGGAAGACATGCAGGTAACTGTCCACGATCAGATCGATCGAGTCGATGAGGGTGCCGTCGAGGTCGAACAGGACAGGATGAGGTGTTGACATGCCACAACCTAGTCGAGTCAGGATAGGGTCGGGATGAGGTAGACCCAGCGCAGGATCTGGTCCGGCGCCCCTCGCTCGAACAGCGAGACGGTGGAGAGCAAGTGGTCGACCGTCGCACTGGCAAGGTGCCGCTCGAGCCCGATGCCATGACCTCGGGACGTGCACCGCACCAGGTGATCCAATCCAGTCACCAGATCGACCCGCCGCCGCGTTGCAGCATCGGCCGCAGCGGCCATCAAGCGCACCACCAGCTCCGGCCGGGAGACAAACACCGGCGAGGTGAACCGCCGAACCGCCTCCACAAGCTGGGGAGGGGGGAAGCGGGCAGGATCCGTCCGGACCAGCGCTCCCCGTCGTTGCAGTGCCTCGACCATCCCCAGCTCCTGCACCTGCCACCGCGAACCGCCGTGCTCGCGTCCCAGCGCAATCTCCCCGTGCTGGGCACCGCACTCGAGCGTCACGCGCACGTACATGTCGCAGCAACCGGTACCGAGCTCGGACGGCGCCGCGATCACAATGGGCGAGCGGTCCAAGGCGCGCATCCAGAGCCGTGCGCGTTGGGCCTTTCGCTGGACCATCCGCACGATACCGAGTGCCTCGCCGATCGGGGTCGGTGGAAGTCGGCGGATCTCCATCACGTGGGGCGCTCGTTGTCCGATGCGTGCCGCACGGCCGGTTCGCTGCCTGATCCCGGTGTCATGCCACGGGAGGTCGAGGTGTACCACGCAGCGCGCGCCCTGCAGATCGAGGCCCTCGGCGCCAACATCGCTGAGCACCAGAAGCTCGGGAATGGTGCGCCGAGCCTGCCAGATGGTTCGCTCCGGACCAAATGCCGCGAGTACCGCGCTGCGTGGTAGGCGGTGTTCGCCGATCCCGGCAGACTCACCGGACACCCACGCCACACGGGGCCCCGCGGCCCTTCTCACAACGTCGAGTGTCCCGAGATGTCGGGTGAAGAGGAGGGTCGGGCCGAGCCCGGCGATGGCGGCGATCACCGCAGTGATCCAGGCCGTGTCGTCGGGCGGCGTGGCCAGTGCCTCGTCCAGCGCAGTCAGGTCGTCGACAGGGAGCAGGCTCGGGAGATCCGATGTCCGGAAGAGCTGCCACATCACGCCCTGATCCGGGTACGGCCCGACGAAGGCTCGGATGGCTGCTCGTGAGAGTCTCCCGGCCTGACGCGCGTGACGGAGCAGCGTTCGATATCGCGCCAGCGCGAGGTGCCATGCCGCATCGCTCGAGGCGGCGGCATCGAGAAGCACGACGCGCACGAGCCGCGCGATGGCGGCTGACTCGCCCAACGCCAGTGTGGCAAGTGTCTCGAGGACTCTCTTGCCACGAGCATTTTCCGCGGGGAGCGGCGCGAGCTCGCGTCGGATGATCGGCACTCGCGACCTCTGCGGTGCTCCTCGCACGACCAATCGTGCGAGTGCTGGGGGAGGGATGGGTGCGGCAAGGAGTGCCTCGAGTGACCTGACACCATCCAGGCGGAGACAGTCGTCGGCCAGGGAGAGGCGGAGGAGACCGATCAGGTCGCGTGGTCCATTCACGATCGGTGTGCCCGTGATGAAAATCGTCTCGCAGCCGATCAACCATGGAGCCAGGTGCTGGACACGACGCGTTCCCGGATTCCGGAGCCGATGCGCTTCATCGATCAGGACCATCCGGGAGTGTGGCGGGAGATGACCCCGACTGACCTGCGCTAGCGAAGTATACGTGATGCGGATCGCGAGTCTGTCCGCGGTGCGGAACCACTGCTGCCGGAGCGCCGCGGGTCCGATCACGGCAATCGCGCCGCCGCGCACTGCCGCGGCGTGGAGTGCGATCCAGGTCTTGCCGCTGCCAACTGGTGCCGCGAGCACGACTGCACGCCATCCGTCAAGGGCCGCCACCACGCGCGCTGCCAGTTCGAGCTGGTCCGGTGAGAGCGCGGCAGGGAAAAGGGGTGGCACCGGTCCGGGTACGCGGGCGCTCCCGGCGCGCGGTAGGCCTCGCAGGGTGTCGAGCGCCTCAGCGACGAGACGGCGCGAGTGCAGCGAGCGCGACACGGTGATCCTGGTCCAATCCGAGTAGCTCCGCGGCGCGTTCGTCGCGCCTGGCCGCCGTGGCATCACTGGTTGGGTCGAAACAACGATCGTTCCAGACCGCCTCCGGACAGGGAAGGCCGGCAACGACGCGTGCACCGAAGCGGTGGTGGCCACCGGCAGCGCGCTCGGCGCCCATCCGGGCGAGTGCCCTGATCCACGAGACGGACAACCAGGCCGCGAGACGGAGCATCCGTTCGCGCGAAAGGCACGGCACGACATAGCAACTGTTGAGCGGGACGGGCTCGGGGCTCTCGAGCGAGATCGCGCGGAGTCCCGTGGCAATGTCTGGCCAGATCACTCGCCACCGTGATGCAGCCGGCCCGATCCGGAAGATCTGCCACCATGGCCCCCTGACCTGATCGGCACGGTGCCGCAGGCGCGCCTCGAATGGGGCGAGGTAGCGTTGCACTGCGGAAGAAAGCACCCGGCAAGGGGTACCTGAGGGATCGATCGGCCAGAGGATCCGGTGACGCACCGTGAGTCCGTGGATCCCGATGTCGCGGCCGCGAATCGCTGGTCTTGTCCAGGCGTCAAGGTCGTCGGGTGGATCCAAAAAGATCGCATTGGCTCCGGTCTTGACGCCGATGCTCGGGGTGTGGGTTGTTGCCACCGTTGGATGGTCCGAGGCGAGCCGACGCAGCAGTCCCGTACTGGTGCCGTCCGTACCGACCCACGACCGCACCCCTCGCCATGCGGACTGCGGGACGACGCTTGCGCCGCGGTCGAGGCTCCGTCGGATGAGATGCTCCGTGACCGGCGGTGTGCGACTGGCCACCAGTGCCAACGGGTACGTCGTCGCGTCGAACGCCGCCCGCGGATCGTCGGCGAGATCGGCGACCGTGTGGATCGTGGCCTCGCGCACCAATGCCGCTCGAGCGACCGAGGCATACGCGGTTGTGGCGAGTTTCCCCGGGACAAGGAGTCCGAACGTCCCACCCGGACGAATCAAGCGAAACGCACGCTCGACGAAGGCCACGGCGAGATCCGGTGGGTGTGGCCATCCCGTGCCCGTGGTATGCCACCACCGATACCGCGCGGCGAGCCGACCACGCATCAAGGGGGGGAGTCGTTCCGAACGCACCCACGGGGGATTGCCAATCACGAGGTCGAAGCCACCATCGGCGAGCACGTCGGGCCAGGCACTCTCGATGGCAAAGGTGGCGGCGCGATCATCACGCGCGAGAGCCTCGCGCTCTTGCGTGACACGTGTGATGGCCTGGTCGAGATCGACTGGCGCCGCGACCGGTGCGGCGGCATCCGGAAAGAGTGTGGCGGCGCTCCCGGCGTCGAGTGCCTCGCTGCGCTGCGCGGTGAGTCGGGCGAGTTCCTCTCCGAGTGCCGCATCGATCGCGGCGCGCTCCGCGACAACGAGCCGACGCTGTGCCGCGTGGTGTGCGCTGCCATGAGCGGCCTCAACCTGGTGCCGTGCCCGCTGGAGTGTCGCGATCAGGTGCGAGGGAATCCGGCGACCCTCGAGCGGGTCGATCAGCGCATCTCCAGCTCGTATCGCCGCATCGAGGTTGGGGAGGGGGTCGACGGCATCGGCCCGAGTGCCTCGCATCGTGCGCAGGAGCTCGAGCCACAGACGCAGCTCCGTGACGCGGACCGCGGTCGGATTGCGATCGATGCCATGCAGGTTGCTGGTGATCAGGCGACGCGTGAGCGCCGTCGAACTGCCGGCACCTCGTCGCAGTAGGTGGAGTGCCCCGACGAGGAAGGCGCCCGACCCGACCGCCGGATCCAGGACGCGAAGTCTCCGAAGGTGCATGACCAAATCCGGGTCGGGAGCGTCGAGCGCGTCGTGGATCTGACTCTCCGAGCGACCGAGGCGTGCGGCCATGTGACATGCCACCGCTTCACGGACGACGACCTCGACCAGCGCGGGTGGTGTGTAGAACACGCCGGCACGGGAGCGTTCCTCGGGGTCCATCAGTCCCTCGAGGATCCGACCCAGCATCTCGGGAGAGATCGTGTCCGGATGGGCATCGAGGTCGAGCGACACTTCGGTCGAGTTGATCACGGCATCCAGCAACTCACGCCAGCGATCACGAGGGAGTCGCCACGCGTGCGCCCGTTCGAGGGCATGTGGTTCGAAGAGACCACCATTGAGGAATGGGATCGTGCCGAATTGCCGCGATCGAGTATTCCGCCGATCGCGAGGACGGTTGAGCGTTCCGAAAAACAGCGGCTCGAGCAACTCGCGGCCGGGGTCCTTGCAGGAGGTCAGGACCTGATCCACGGCATCGCGCAGGAAAGTGACCGAGCCATCGAGCCATCCCTCCGATTCGACGAATCGGAGGAAGAGCAGTCGCGTGACCTGGAGCAGGAGCCAGGTTTGTCGATCGGCAGGCTCGGTGGACCCTCGCAGATCCGGCGCAGCCACGGCCATGACCCCACGCAGGCGTTGGAATGTTTCCCGTCCCTGGGCATCAAGATCGAGCGCCTTCGCGAAGGCGATGGCATCGCCCAGGCGGGACCCGGTTGGCGCCGCGTGACTCATCCGAGTGAGGCCGAGCGATTGGTGGAGTGGTGGGACGACGCGGAACGGCAGGCAGGGCCGAATCGTCACGATCAGCTCGTGTTGGCCCGAGGTCTCGCCACTGAGGATCAGGCCGAGGTGACCGCTGCGAGCTAGACGATGGGCACGCTTCCGGGCGGAGCGTGGGTCACGGGGAGTCCACCAGCAGGGCAAGCTGCCCAGCATGCCGACTTGCCAGAGCGGCGTGTCGGGGTCGGGCGGGACGGACGCCACGCTCGGTACCGAAAGTAAAGCGGCGCCGATCAGGCGAAAAATGTCTCGCGCGGTTGCGGGTAACGTGGCCGGGCACTGCACCCGCGGAGTCTGTCGACGACGCCCTCACGGTCGAACACCATCCTGCTTCAGTTGGGTACGCGTCGCCGCAAGGTCGGCCCACCGGGCGCGATGAATCCGCGCCGCACCAGCCGGATCTGGGTGAGTTGACGAATGCGCAGCACCGTTCCGCTGAGCGTGAGTGCCACGTCGGCCGAGTCGGTCACCTCGGCAACATCAGCGGGTGAGCCCGGCCTCACCACGGTGTGGACGGTGCCGTGCTGAGTCAGGGTGATGGTATTGCTGGGGTCGAGAATTGCGGCGGCATAGTCGGCGAACGTCCCCGACACCAGAAGCGCATCGTCGCGGCGATCGATCACGAACCACGAAGTGACTCGTGTGCCGTGCGAGCGGACGCCTGCCACCACATGCTCGACCTCGGTGGTATCGACCCAGCGGTCATTGATGGCGACGCCCGGTTGGATGGTGGGGAAGAGCGCCGCCACCACGGGTAAGCCCTGCATGGCCGCGAGGGAGCTGCCAACCGGGGTAACCGTTGATGGGCGCTCACCGTACCGGAGCACCGCGCTGTAGCGGCTGCCCCCAAGCTGTGGACCCCTCGTCGCGGTCCGGCGGTCGGAAGCCACACTGTCAATCCTGACATGGGCCACACGTCCACCGATCGTGTCCGACAGCACGACCGTCAATCGGCCTGCCAGAGCGAGGCTGTCGAACGCGGGCGGGCGCCCGGCTTCGGCGGACACGACCGATCGCACGGTCTGCACCGTGAAATCGAAGTGCAGGGTGTCCTGTGGCACCGCAACGGCAACCAGCAACAGGATCATGCCAGTGAGCCGTGCTCAGACGTTGCTCGCATACCGACGGCCCTTCCACACGATATGTCGTCGGCCGCGCAGGGAGGAGCGCACCATGATGCCGAGCGCCATGAGCGCACCGAGGGGATAGCCGATCGCATATTGGATGGGAATCTCCATGCCGAACGCGATCAGGGTCCAGAAGAGGAGCGAGCAGCCGATGGCCACCAGCATCGCGTGGGGCAAGAGGCCCAGCATCAGGAGCGCCAGGGGCACCAGCCAGAAGGCGAAGGCTGCCATCACGGCGAACGGCGCGAGCGGTGTGAGCAAGGGATGCCCACCCATCGACTGCCGCGATCCGACATACAGATTCTTCGACCATCCTTCGATCATCGCGCCCAGTGAGCGGTACATGCGTGTGGCGAGCAATCGTTCGCCGTGCATCATGCGCACGCGGCGACCGGCGGCAAAGGCACGCTGGGCGAGCGCGAGATCCTCGACCACCTCACCACGCACGGCGTCGTGGCCACCGAGGGCGTCATAGGCGGAACGGCGGATCAGGATGAACTGCCCATTGGCAACCACCTGGTCCGGTCGTGTGGCACGATTGATCCGTTCCGGGACGTAGCGCACGCCCAGCAGCAGCCAGATCTGCGGCATCACGAGGCGCTCCCAGAATGTTTGGCAGCGCTGCTGACTCGTGAGCGTAAGCAGGTCGGCCTCCTCCGCGAGCAATCCACCGAGCGCGTGCGCAAGCAGCTCGGGCTGGTGTGTGGTGTCGGCATCGGTGAAGAGCAGGAACTCACCGGTCGCGACCGCGGCGCCTTGCTGGCATGCCCAGGGTTTCCCAAACCATCCCTGAGGGAGTGCCGCGCCCGACACGAGGCGGAGCCGTCGGTTCGCGCTGGTCAGGTGGCGCACCTGCTGGGCGGTATCGTCGTCGGAGCGATCATCCACCACGATGACCTCGAACGAGCGATGTGTCGACGCCAAGATCGAATCGAGGAGGTTGCCGATCGTGGCGGACTCGTTCCTGGCCGGAATGATGACGCTGACTGAACGATCGCGCTCGCTCGGTTGCATGGCAACGTCTGGTCGCCGACGTGCCAACGGGACAAGGGCCACGAGCGGCAGTCCCCAGATCGCGCCAAGCAGGGCGCTGGAATCCACTGGCATGTGCGTCAGCGGCCGGCAGTGACGCGGGCGAGCTCGATGTCGAACTCGTCCAGCAGCGCCTCGAGCGCTTCGGTCGACTCGGACATCACCGACATCGAATCCTGGTCAGATGGGAGCAGCGACGCCACGAGGACATCGGTATACCCGACCACCGCCTCGGCAATCCCGCGATCGACGATGGCATTGAGGCGCAAGAAGACGGCCACCGAGCGACGCGGACGCATTGCGGCGATCGTGTCGCCGACATGACGAATCAGGAGGACGCGAAGTTGCTGAATTTCCTCGACCACCTCGCCGGCGGCGAGCCCGCGCGAGGCACCAATCCGACCGTACTGCTCCATCACCCGCGGCCAGATCAGGTTGGCCTCGCGCCGGAGCGGGCCAAGCATCTCGATCAACACGTCGAGGACCAACCGCAGCTTGCGGTCGACCAGTGCCTCGGGCATCCGCCCGCCCGCCTGGCGGCGGGTAAGCCAATCGGACCATTCCGCGACCATGACGTCCCGGGCGCCGAAGATGGCCTTGCCGGTGGCGAGCTGTGTCGAGTGTAGCGAATGCACGTCACCCTCTCCTTGGCCGGTGTGCACTGTAATCTGAAAGCGAGAAGGCGAGAAAGCGAATTGGCCATGACCATGAGGTCGCGACCACGGCGGGGTAGATTCCCGTACCTGTTCGCTCCTCGTTCCTCGATTCTCGCTTCTCGTGTTCATCATGGCCACTCCGACACTCACCCAGCATTCGATCAACGGCGCCCTCGGCGAGATCCTCATCGACGTCCGCGCCGGTTCGCGCCATGTCGAGCAACCGGCGGTGCTCCTGATCCATGGATTCAAGGGGTTCAAGGACTACGCCTTCCTGCCCGTCTTCGCCGAGCAACTGGCGCGGGCCGGGTTCGTGTCGGTCACCGCAAGCGTGAGCGGGTCGGGCGTTGACGCCGGGGGCGAATTTTCGCGGCCCGAGCGGTTTCGGCGCAACACCTACACACGTGAGCTTGATGATCTGCACCACGTGCTCGCGGCCCTCGGCCATGGTGAGCTCGGCGTGCTGCCCCCGAAGGCACTTGGCGTGCTGGGGCATTCACGAGGGGGGGGGCTGGCCATCCTCCTGGCCGCCGAGTGCCCACAGGTCGGTGCGGTGGTCACCTGGTCGGCGATCGGTCAGGCACGGCGTCACACCGAGGCGCAACTGGCCGCATGGCAGGAGGTGGGTAGCATCGAGGTGCCACATGCCCGCCTCGGCATTCGCCTCCCGCTCGACTACGAGGTGGCAGCTGACTGTCTCGAGCATGAGGCCGGGCGGCTGGACATCCCCGGTGCCGCCTCGAGCCTGGGACGGCCATGGTTGCAGATACACGGCACGCAGGACGAGACCGTCTCCTTCCGCGAGGCCGAGGCACTCGGCGCAGCCGGCGACTCCGCGCACCACGCCTTCCTGGCGATCGAGGGGGCTGGGCACACCTACGGCGCGATCCACCCATGGGCGGGGAGTACCCCGGCGCTCGATCGGCTCTTCGCCTCGACGAAGTCGTTTTTCGGACGACACCTCAGCCCATGAGCCGACTGCCAGATCTCCACGACGCATTGTCGCGTCACCAGCCGCGTGAGGTGGTCGACCCCACGCGCCGCGAAGCCGCCGTCGCGATTGTCCTTGCCCCCGGTCCCGACCGGCTCCTGCTCATTGTTCGGGCCGAACGGCAGGGTGACCCTTGGTCCGGACATCTCGCCTGTCCTGGTGGTCGCCGCGAGCCAGGAGACGATGGCCTGCTCACCACCGCCATTCGCGAAACCGCCGAAGAGGTCGGATTGGATCTGCGAACTGTGAGTCGGCCGATTCAACTCGACGACCTGGCGCCCACGACACCCTCCCTCCCTCCTCTGCTGGTCCGTCCGTTCCTCTTTGTGCTGGATCGTGAGGCGAACCTCCAGATCAATGGGGAGGTTGCCGGGTACCACTGGGTGACGCTCGAGAGCCTCGCCACGGAAAACGCTCGACGCCCAGCGTCAATCGAGATCGCCGGCACCGTGCGCCGTGTGGCGGGATACCAACTCGTGCATGGCCTGCTGTGGGGCCTGACCGAGCGGATCGTGACGCCGGTGGTGGCGCGGTGGAAAGAGGTAGCAGACAGGGCGGATTGACATTCGCACGTCCACCATAAATCTTTAGGCATGACTAAAAAGCCGCGCCCTGAATTGACCCGGTCGGTCGAGGACTATCTCAAGGCGATCTACCACCTTTCTGAAGGTGGCGAACCGGCATCCACGAACGCGGTGGCCGAGACGCTCGCGCTGGCCGCACCCTCAGTGAGCGGGATGCTCAAACGGCTGGCCGAACAGGGACTCGTGGTCCACGAGCCATACCGCGGTGCGACCTTGACCCGGAGCGGGAGGCGCGAGGCGCTCCGTGTGCTTCGGCGCCACCGACTCATCGAGACCTACCTCGTGGCGCGCCTCGGCTACACGTGGGACACGGTGCACGCGGAGGCCGAGCGTCTCGAGCATGCCGTGAGCGATGACCTCGTTGAACGTCTCGCCGAGGCGCTCGGCAACCCCGCTTTCGATCCGCACGGCGATCCGATTCCCGGCGTCGATGGTTCGTTGACTCCCAGGGAGACGACACCACTCACCGTCGTTGCGAATGGGACCGTGGTCCGGATTGCCCGTGTCGACACCGCCGATGGTGATCGGCTGCGATGGCTGGCCAGTGAGGGTCTCATCCCGGGGACCACCATCACGGTGGTGTCACGACAGCCATTTGATGGCCCCATCGCACTGCGCCGAGGGACGAGCCACCAAGTGATCGGGCATGATCTCGCGACTTTGGTCCTCTGTGTCGTGGGGGAGCCGGCGTGAGCACTCCAGAAGCCTCTCCCCGAACCGCCTCGGTCCCAGGGTCGATTGACGGCGTCTCCGATGCCGGATGGCGCCACCCGCGCCGGCATCCATCGCTTCCCGAAGCGTTCCGCTCGGTCGTGATTCCGCGGGGTGGGCCATGGTGGCGCAAGTTGCTCGCTTTTGCGGGCCCCGGCTACATGGTCGCCGTCGGCTACATGGACCCCGGCAATTGGGCAACGGATATTGCGGGAGGGGCGCAGTTCGGGTACACCCTGCTCAGCGTGATCCTGATCTCGAACCTGATGGCGATGCTGCTCCAGGCACTGGCGGTCAAGCTTGGCGTTGTGACCGGGCGCGACTTGGCCCAAGCATGTCGTGACCACTACTCCCGTCCGGTGTCCTTCGTTCTCTGGATCCTGTGCGAAATCGCGATCGCGGCGTGTGATCTCGCCGAGGTGATCGGCTCGGCGATTGCGCTGAACCTGCTCTTCGGGATTCCGCTGCTCTACGGCGTGCTGCTCACCGCGGCGGATGTGTTGCTCATCCTGCTGCTGCAGGCGAAGGGGTTCCGCTACCTCGAGGCATTCGTCATCGCGATGATCGCCGTGATTGGCGGGGCGTTCGCCGTGGAGATGGTGTTGGCGCGTCCCGAGATCGCTCCGCTGATGCAGGGACTCGTCCCGACCACCCAGATCGTGACCAACCCGTTGATGTTGTACATCGCGCTCGGGATTCTTGGTGCCACGGTGATGCCACACAACCTGTACCTGCACTCGGCGATTGTGCAGGTGCGCTACATCGGCAGCGAGGACACCGACAAGCGCGAGACTCTTCGGTGGGCGACCATCGACTCCACCCTGGCACTCTGCTTCGCCTTCCTGATCAATGCGGCGATCCTGATCCTCTCGGCGGCGACCTTTCACGGCACCGGCTACGAGTCGGTGGCCGACATTCATGATGCCCACGCCCTGCTGACTCCCCTGCTCGGCAGTGTGTTCGCGAGTGTGCTCTTCGCGGTGGCGCTGCTGGCGTCGGGACAGAACTCCACCATCACCGGCACGCTCGCGGGGCAGATTGTCATGGAAGGCTTCCTCGACATCCGGTTGCCGCCCTGGCTCCGTCGACTCATCACCCGGTTGATCGCCATCATTCCGGCCGTGATCGTGACGGCGATGTACGGCGAACGAGGGACGGGCTCGCTTCTGATCCTGAGCCAGGTGATTCTCTCCCTTCAGCTCTCCTTCGCCGTGATCCCGTTGGTGCTGTTCACCTCGTCCAAGGCCAAGATGGGGAGTTTTGCGAACCAACCCGTCACGAAGTTCTTCGCCTGGACGGTGGCACTGATCATCGCGGTGCTCAACGCCTGGTTGTTGGTGCAGGAGGGACAGGCGTGGTTCGGGTGAGGCTGCTGGCGCCTTGAGCGGCACCGTCCAACAACCGTTAACGACGTTGCTTCAACCGGCGGAGGGCGCCGCCGAGGAAGGCCGTGTCGGCTCGACGCAGCCATTGGCGTCGGTCCCAGTCTCGGAGACGGGACTGCACCACCGCTTCTGCGTCGCGGCGCCCGACGTGCTGGGCGAGGCAGAGCGTCTGACGCATGTAGCAGGCGGACTCCCAGTCGTGCACTCGACTTGGGATGACATCCGTCAGGCGCGCCGTCGAGGGGAAGGCGGGTGACGTCACCCCCAGGAGGTGCAGGTCCAGCATGGTGCGGCGGCACTTTTCACATTCGCCACAGTTGTAGTCCTTGTCCTGCCAGCAGACCCGAAGCAGCTCGTCCACCCCAGGTTCGGCGAGGACCCGGAGGAGCTTCTGCCATCGCATCGGGCCGAATCCGTGATGGTGAACGCGTGTCGCGGCCGAGGACAACAGCGGGTCGCTGAGTACGTGAGTTCCCCCCCCCAGAAAGTCGCTCCAGGCGTGGCCCGACGCGATCAAGATCTCCCGAGCCCCGAGGGCATGACCGTAGCCGGCAAGGCAGGCACCATTGTGCGCATTCCATCCGATGCCAAGGTGGTGGCCGACGAAGCGCGCATTGGATGCCATCTCGAGCAGCGGGAGGTCGTGATCGGCCAGCCACGCGCGGTTTCGGCTCGTGGCTTGGGCGGCGAGCGCACTGCCGAGTTGGAAATCGACCCCGTGGCAGAACACCGTTTCGGTGATCCGGGGTCGTTCTTCGAGCAGGGTGTAGAGCCCGTCGACCCCACCCGAGAAGAAGGACAGCGTGCCGATGCCCGGGGAGGGAGGCTCGGTCTCGGCGCGGATCGGGACCGGGCAGAGCCGGTGCCCAATTTCGTCGGACCAGAAGCGGACCACTTGCATGTACGCCAGCAATCCGGCGAGGAAGTCGGGGCAAATCGGGAGCGCCGGATCGACCTCGACGGCAGAATTCCTGGCCATGGCTGGAATGATCACGCAGGCCAGGAACGCCTCGCCGCGGAGCTCTCCCGAGCGGTCGGATGGTACGTCGAACCAGAGCTCCTGGCCATCCACCTGGGCCGAGTGCCGGACGAGTCCGTCCGCGCGCGGCGTCCGTCGGGGCTCCGTGATTCGAAGCGTCACAGTGACCTCGGCGCGGGGCCGTAGCCCCAGGGCTGCAGATCGGTCGTCGCCATGCGGCGTTGTGCGGAACCGGTGAAGGCGGCATTTCGGAGGTCGCGCAGCAGGTGGCGTCGCGCGAGCCGTCGCGCTCCGCGCTCGAGCAGGTGGAGCGCCTGATCATGCCCCGCGGCGCGCGCCAGCACCTGCATTTCCTCGATGTAGACGTGTTCGGAACCGCTCTTGAGGTGTGGCAGGTACGCCGTTACAGGGTCGCTGAGCGTCGTGCCCCCCTCGGTCGGCAGTTCACTCCCCAGCAGATGGAACGCCAAGCGGGTCCGCGCGCACTTGGCGCAGTGACCACAGTTGCCAATCTGGCGCTCGTGGCAGACCCAGAGATCGGCGTGAAGCGCCGGCTCTCGGACAACACGCGCGATCTTTTCCGCTCGGCTGCAGTCATTGCCCCAGTGGTGGATCGTGGTGCGTTCCGAAGACCAGAGCGGATCCACCAGAGGATGCGTACCCCACGGTGTCAGGCGCTTGAACGAGTTCGACGAAGAGATCGTGATGTGGCCGTGGCCGAGCAGGTGGGCCACAGCAGTCAGGCAACCTCCGTGCATCAGCGCACCCGAGAGCCGGCGATCACGTCGCCACTCGACCCAATTGCTCTCGACCATGGTCAGGGACGATCCGAGCTGCTGAGCGAGTCGCGCGAGTCGGGCGGTGGTGGTCGGAACGATTTCGCGGTCGACCGCGTGGTCAAAGCCTGAAACAAAAACAAGTTGCCGCCCCGGCGTTCCCTCAAGCGCGCTGTGCGTCGCGTCAATGCCGCCTGAGAAGAAGAGGCTCTCGCCCGTGCCTGGTTCGGCGTGCTGGGATCGGTTGGCGCGGACCTCGATGGCCGACAGGCGCGGATTCCATTGGGTCCAGATCGCCTGCACGGTGGGCACGGCGTCGAGGAGCTTCGGGGAGACCGGTGGCAAGTCGGACATGTCGAGATCACGACCCTCCGCCATCGCGGCAAGGAGCGCGACGGAGAGGAAGGCGTTTCCTGCTTCGTGTGGTGCCCCAAATCCCTCGCTCTCGAACCAGACTTCGCTCCCGTCGAGCGCCGCGCTGACGCGGTGACCTTTCGGCCCTTCGGTCACCACGAACTTCTGGAGGCGGTACGGCGTGGTTCGACTGGTCATCCTACCCCCGTTTCAGTGAATTGCGTGCTCGGTTGAGGAGGCCTCCCAGCAGGAGAGTGTCGGCATCACGGGCAAGTCCGCGCAGTCGGTATCGTCGAAGCGAGGACTGTAGAGCCCCTACAACAGCTGCGTCACGACGTTGAATCCCGAGCGCGATCGCTTCCTCGATGAAGATCGCCTCGCTCTCATCGGCCGGTTTGAATCGCGCGACAAGCCGCAGGTCATCGAGCGGCGGAAAGTTCGCCGATGTGAGGCCGAGCAATCTGAGTGTCACCATCGTCCGGAGGCACTTCTCGCACTTGCCGCAATTAAACCCGTTGTCTTGCCAGCAGACCCGAAGGATTTCAAGCGCCCCCGGTTCCTTGGCAATTCGCTCGAGCTTCTCCCAGCGCAAGCTGTCGCGCCCGTGATGCTGGATGGTGCGGGTCTCGCTTGACCACAGATGGTCCGTGCACGGATGCGACCCTTCCACCAGCAGATGTTTCCAACTGTGGCCGCCAGCGATCCAGGTCTTGCGAAATCCGTATACGTGCGCGAAGGCCGCGAGCCCTGCTCCGAAGTAGGCGCCCCAGCCGAGTCCATGGGATCGCGCAACCCAGCGAAGATTACTGCTCATAGGGATCAATGCGATGCCGCGGGGTGCGAGCCACGCCCGGTTTCGAGCCAGGCTCTCGTCGTACACGGGATTGTCGAGCTGGAAATCCACCCCTCGCACCATCGCGGCGACCTCTGGGGGCTCGGGAGCTTCAAGCAGGGTATGGGTGCCATCCACCCCGCCCGAGAAGAACGCGCCGATCTCCCGCCCGGGCGGAGCGGGGGACGTCGCAACGCGGATCGGGATGACCTTGAGGACCAGACCAAAGGCGGGTCCCCACAGCTGAAAGACATGTTGGAGGGCGTGAAGGTTTCCGAGGAGGATTGGACAAATGGGGGCCTCAGCATCGACTTCCAGCGCTGTCCCCCGCAGCATCGCGGGCAACAGGCCAGCCACCGCGAGCGCATCACCGCGGAAGTCGAGCGCGCGGTCCTCGGGGACGCGGAACCAGACACGTTCCCCGCCGAGATCTGCGCTGAGTTCGTGCGAGCCATCGGCAGAATGGCCAACGCGGATGTCGGTCACACGAAATGCACTGGCCACGGTCGTGCCTCTGGTTCATGAAGGACGGGGTCCACAGGAAACTTATCGGCTCCTCATCCCCGTGCCAGCCCACTAGATTCCAACAATCCTCCTCTCGACGGGCGGCCCATGACCGACAGGATGCTGGAGCGACTCGCCGATGCACTGAAGGACCAGTATGCGCTCGACCGTCAGGTCGGCCAAGGCGGCATGGCGACCGTGTATCTCGCCGAAGACTTGAAGCACCATCGCCAAGTCGCCATCAAGGTGCTCCGCCCTGAGCTCGCCGCGTCCCTCGGTGGGGAACGCTTTCTTCGCGAGATTGAGCTCGCCGCGAAGCTCCAGCACCCACACATCGTCCCCGTCTACGATTCGGGATCTGCCAACGGCATCCTCTATTATGTCATGCCCTTCATCGAGGGCGAATCGCTGCGTGACCTGATGCAGCGCGAGGGCAGGATCGCGCTGCCGCGAGCCGCCGTGATCATCCAGGAAGCAGCCAGTGGACTGGCGCACGCCCACGCCCATGGTATCGTGCACCGGGACATCAAGCCGGAGAACATCATGCTCTCCGGCGGTCATGCCGTGGTCGCCGATTTCGGGATCGCACGAGCCGTCGACGCGTCTCGCTCCGAGAGCAACCTCACCGGCTCGGGCATGGCGATCGGGACCCCGGCCTACATGAGCCCCGAACAGGCGACCGCCGACGAGGTCGATGCTCGGAGCGACCAATATGCGCTCGCGTGCGTCTTCTTCGAGCTGGTCACCGGACGGCAGGCGTTTGCCGGCCCCACGATGCAGGCCATGCTGACGGCGATCCTCACCGCGCCGCGACCGCTGCTCTCGAGCGTGGTTGATGGCATCCCGGCCGAGGTGGATAACGCGACCAAGCGCGCGATGTCGACCGATCCGGAAGACCGGTTCGCGAACATCACCGATTTCGCGCGTGCGGTGACGCAGGAGAGCTCAGGCGTCGCCGCGGCCACGCGTGAAAGCCGCCGGTGGAAGCGACTTGCCATCATCCTGCCCGTCGCCGTGACGGCCGCTGCCGTGATCTGGGGAGTATTCTTTGCCGGTCCCCCGCGCACGGTCATCTCGGGGGCAGAATCGATTGCGATCGTCCCGTTCGCCACGACGGGCCCAGGTCTCGAGGGAATCGGCGAGGGAATGGTTGACCTGCTCGCGGGCTCCCTGAGCGGGGTCGGCGACATCGAGACGATCGAGCCGCGCAGCGTGATCCGGGAGTGGCACCGCCAGGTGGATGGGGGCGCTGGTGATCTCCAGGATGCGCTCGCGGTGGCACGGAGCACGAAGGCGGCCTCGGTCCTGATGGGAAGCGTGATCACCACCGGTGGAACCGCCCGCCTCAGCGCCCAGCTCTATGACCTGAATGGCAAGGAACTTTCACGCGCGTCGGTCGACGGTCCCGCCGATTCGGTGCTGACGCTCTCCAACACATTGGCGCTCTCGCTGCTTCGCGACATCTGGCGTTCCCGGGAGCCGCTGCCGTCGGCCAACGCGTCGGGCATCCGTTCGCACTCGGTCCCGGCCATCCGGGCGTACCTGCAAGGGGAGCGGTATCACCGCCGCGGCGAATGGGACAGTGCACAATCTGCCTTCGAGGAATCGGTGCGCGAGGACTCCACCTTCGCGCTGGCCTGGTACAAGCTCGCCAATACCTTGGGATGGAAGGGAGCGTACCAAGGCCCGATCGCCCGCGCCGCCTCCGCCAATGCGGTCAGGTACTCGGATTCGCTTCCGCCTCGACTCCGGTCACTGCTCTACGCGTCGGACTTGTTCAATCGTGCCGAGAATTCGGCGATAGACTCTGCCGCCTCCTACACTCGCGCGCATCCCGATGATGCCGACGGCTGGTATCTCCTCGGTGAAGCGCAGTTTCACGGGCGGTCCTATCGGCCGCTGCCGCCCGACCAACTCCGCGCCCCATTCGACCGCGTCCTCGGGATCGATTCGACGCTGACCCAGGCGGCGATCCACCCGCTCGAACTCGCCATCATTCAGCACGACACCGGGCTGATCGGGCGATACGAGTCGGTCTTCCGGGCTGCGAATGCCACGGCGGAGCTGGAGCGAGTCCGCCTGGTCCGTCAGGCGATGGCGGGGTCCGACAGCGCGATCGCGGCGATGTTTGGTGACGCCATCGGCAGTGGGATGGCCTTTGCTACCTTGACCTCGAAGCTCACCGCTGATTCCATCAGCGGCACCCGCCTCATCCAGCTCCTGCGCGGCCTCGCACGCACCATGGATGGACAGGCCTTCGGCCCGCAGATGGACCTCATCGTGGGGCTGATCTCCGCCTCGACGGCCCGAATCGATAGCGCGCGCGCATACATTCAGCGCGAGGGAGCAGGCCTCGGAGAAGCGGCCGGCTACATCCCCCTGCTGCCGATGCTCTCCGGATTCGAGACCGCACGCCGACTCGCGCAAATTGACTCGGGATTCGCCATCGCAAATGCCCGGAATCCGAATTCGTACCTGGGCACGTGGCGCGCCCTCCTGGCAGTCGAAATGGGCAGGCCGGACGAGGCCGAGGCGATTGCCCGAGTCCTGCTCGGCAACCCGGACACCCTGCAGCGGCCCATTCGTGGCACTCTGGTCGGGATCATCGGGCTCGCGGCGGCGGCCAAGGGGGACACCGCCCGCGCGCTGGTCTTGGCAGACAGCGGGATCCAATTGATCGGCAGCTCACTCGGGTTCGCCACCTTCACCGCGCCCTTCCAGATTCGGTACGCGCTGCTTGAGGCAAGAATCCCGAGCCACCGCACCGCCGCCCTTACTCGCCTACGATGGGGGTTCCCCAACTCGCTGGAACTCTTTACTGCCCGCGAGCGAGCCCTGGGCTCGATCTTTGAGGCCGCCGGGCAAGCCGATTCCGCACGGGTCCATTATCAGCGATTCCTGAGCCTTTGGGATCACCCAGACTCAGCCTACCAACCGGTGGCCGACGCAGTCCGCGAGGCCATCACCCGCTTGAGCGGCGAGCGCCCCATCGAGGATACCCTGAGCGGGCGGAAACCATGAGCACGGACGACGACAACTCGGAGCTCGAGCTCCCGTTCACTCTGCGCGCGCGCGCGCTCGCGGAAACCCTCGCTCGCAGCTGGAGCAAGGCCAGAATCGACACCATGATGGAAGTGTTCGCCGAGGAGTGCACGTTTCTCGAGACGCCATTCTCTGAGCCGATCAGGGGCATTGCCGCCATGCGGAGTTGGGCGGCTGATATCCCGTACAGCCAGTCTGAACCGCGGTTCACCGTGGGCGAGATCTTCACCGCCGGGGACCTCTGGTTCAGCACCGAATTTCGCCTGGTCTTCCGGCGCCGAAAGTCGGGGCAGTGGGTCGACGCCCGGGGAGCGCTGTTCGCCGAGACCGACGGTCATCGGATCACCGAACTGCGCATGTACTGGCATCGCTGGAACGGCGGCCGGGATACCTCCAGGGCTTGAGGGTGTCGGGGAATCGTCAACTTCACCGAGCAATCGGACATATTCGTTGTGCCGTCTTTCTCAAGTTGTTGCCATTAAATAACTTAAGTCTGGCATGAATCTGGTATATGTAGGAGGCTGTCCCTGAAGGTGCCGGTCCGTCACAAAGTGCAGGAGGAACCATGTACGCGTTACTCGCCTTGCTTGCCGCGACCTCGGCCGGTGTATCGGCCGGGGTCGTTGGCGTGCCAGCCAATGATCAGGTTCGCCTTTCCCTCAATGGTGGCGACTATCGCCCAGGTGACCGGGTCAAGGTCGAAGTCGCTCCAGACGACGATGGCTACTTGCTCGTCTTCCGCGTCGATGGCGACGGCTATGTACGGGTCCTTTTTCCGGTCGACCCCGACCTCGACACGTCGGTCCGGGGCGGACGGCGGTATGCCCTTCGTGGACAGCACGACGATGCGACATTCCTCGCGGACGATCGTGGTGGGACCGGGATCATTCTCTCTGTCCTCTCGCGCGAGCGATTCTCCTTTGCGGGCTACGCCACCGGCAACGGTGTGCGCTGGGACTATGAACGCCTTCGGCTGGCCGATCCAGCCGGTGATGTCGAGTCGCAGCTCCTCGACATCGTCGACCGGATGACGGACCGTGGCAATTTCGACTACGACGTTCTCGGCTACCGAGTCTGGGGTCCGGGATATGAGAGTACGCAGCCGGTGGTCGTCGCGGATGCCGGATGGGGTGACCCCTACTTCGATACTTGCCTGGCCTGCGGATGGCGTTCGCCGGGCTGGTCGATCTCGATTGGCAGCCGCTGGAACGACCCCTGGTACGACCCGTGGTATGGCTCTCAGTATGGACGGAACCGCTACGGCTACTCGGGTTGGGGCTCTGGGTATGGCGGAGGATGGAACGGGTGGTATGGGTGGGACCCCTATTACGGGACGCCCTATCGTCCGATCACGGTGATCAACACGCCGCTACGACCCGTGGTACCCAACCCGATCTATGGGACTCGTGCGCGGGTCCCACAGGGCGGACTTGCGCCGGCGACGGGAATCGGGCGTCGGTTGAGCGATCCAATGCCTCGCCCGACATCCACCTCGGTGGGTGGCAGGACGGTGACGACGCGGAGCCGTGGCGGATCGCCCCCACCGGCCACGGAAAATCGGCCGCCGTCGACTGCGACTCCGCCAAGCCGGTCGTCGGCACCACCGCCGGCTCCGACCCAGACCGAGCGCTCGCGGAGCCGCCGCCCGACGTCGGAAAGCGCCGTCGGGACTCGGTCGACGCTCCCCGCTCCGACCCCGCTGGTCCAGGAACGCGGGGAGGAGCGGCCCGTGTACCGTCCGCCCACCTCGTCGCGGAGTATGCCTCGGGAGGAAGCGACCACTCGCGAAGCGAGTGCGGGCATGCGTCCGGTCTCGAGCCCGCCGCCCCGCCGCGAGGCATCGCCTCCGTCACGCCAGAGTTCGCCGCCTCGGGAAAGTAGCCCGCCCCCCCGGCAGAGCTCGCCAGAACCGGCCCCCCGACCGAGCAGCCCGCCGCCAAGCACCAGTCGGTCGTCGCCACCTCCGCCTCCGGCGAGTAGCGGTCCGACGCGGTCTCGGAGCCGAGGCCCCAGCAGTCGGTAGGGCAAGTTCCGCTGATCACGTACAGGCGCGCCGTCCCGAACTAGGGGCGGCGCGCTCGTGCATAGGCGAGGCCCCACTCCATCAGTTCGGCACTTCGTAGCCCGACCTTCATCGCGGCGTCAATCGCCGCAGGCTCGTCCATTCCCTGATCGAGCATGAAGAAGGGGATCAGCGCGCCGCCGACGCGGTTGGCGCTCGCGCAGTGGACCATCGTCGGCGCGTTTGGGTGGGCACGGATCGCCTCGAGGATCTGTTCGAGCGAGGTGTCGTCGAGCGCCCCGGAGGTCACCGGCACGTTGAGGTATGTCGCACCCAGTCCCTTGAGGGTATCTGGCTCATCGAAGGGGCGCGCTTCCATCGGATCCCGGAGGTCGATCACGAGGGTCACGCCGGCCTCCACGGCCCTGGTGAACTGCTCAACCGTGGGCTGGCCACAGGTGAGAAGCCAAGGCAGCGGCTGACTGGCATTGGGGGCATCGGCGATCGAGTCGAGTAGGGTCATGGCACGCTCCTGATGGTCGAGAAGCAGGGAATATACGAATCGACGCGGGTAGATTGTGACATGCGTCCGGTCCCTATCGCCCTCTGCCAGTTCCGCCCCAGCAAGGGTCGCCCGAGCGAGAATCTGGATCGGATCGGCGGGCTCCTGCACTCGCTTGGTCACGGCTCAGCACGACCTGAGCTCCTCATCCTCCCCGAAACGGCCACGACCGGGTACTTCCTCGAGGGCGGCGTTCGTGAGCACGCGGTCACGGCCGAGTCGCTGTTCGAGGCACTGCGCCGTCGTCACTCGTCCGCAGCAACCGCCCCGATTGATATCGTCCTCGGGTTCTACGAGCGTTGGAACGGCCGGCTCCACAATTCCGCGATGTGGGCCACGCTCGGGGGGGGGGATGCCGGCATTCGTCACGTGCACCGCAAGTTGTTCCTGCCGACCTATGGCGTCTTCGATGAGGAACGGTTCGTCGAGGCCGGCTCGGATATCCGGGCGTTCGAGACCCGATTCGGCCGGGTGGCGATGCTGATCTGCGAGGACGCCTGGCATTCGCTGGCGGCGACCATTGCCGCCGTCGACGGCGCACAGCTGATCGCGGTACTTGCGGCGAGTCCGGCACGCGGGCTCGCCCCGGATCCGGTGCACCCGGGGCAGCCCGGCTCGATCGCCAGATGGGATCGGCTCGCGCGCGACATCGCCGGCGAGCATGGGGTGTTCGTCGCGATGTCCCAACTGGTGGGATTCGAGGGCGGCAAGGGGTTTCCGGGCGGCTCGCTCCTCACGGGCCCGGACGGAGAGGTCCTGGCCCGAGGTCCGTTGTTCGAGGACGCCGTGATTCGTCACACCATCGACTTGGAGGCGGTGTCGCGGGTTCGGGCCGATTCCCCGTTGCTGGCTGATTTGGAACTCCGGCTCCCCCAATTGATCGAGGCACTCGGTCGGGCGCGCCAACGCGCCGTGTCGCTCGGCGAAGAGCCTTCGCTCGGCCCAGATCGAAACGGTGATTCCCCAGCCTTCACCGGGGTGGTCAGCGTGCCCACGGCCACCGAGCGATTGGCCATCGATCCGGTCCTGGCGCGGACCTGGCTGGTGGAGTTCCTCCGCGATGAGGTGGGGCGCCGTCGGGGATTTGATCGCGTCATACTCGGGCTCTCGGGCGGCGTGGACTCGGCTCTGGTCGCCTGGCTCGCGGCCGAGGCGCTGGGGCCCGACCGGGTGATCGCGGTTCGCATGCCGTATCGGTCCTCGAGCGTGGCGTCGCTCGATCATGCCCGCATCGTCACTGAGGCGCTCGGTATCGAGGAGCGTACCATCGATATCACGGCCGCGGTCGATGGCTATGCGGCCGCAACCGCCGAAACGCTCTCCCCAGCTCGGCTCGGCAATGTGATGGCTCGTCTCAGGATGACCACGCTGTTCGACCTCTCGGCCGGACTCCAGGCCCTGCCGCTCGGCACCGGCAACAAGAGTGAGCGACTGCTCGGGTACTTCACCTGGCACGCTGACGACTCACCTCCCATCAACCCGATCGGTGATCTCTTCAAGACGCAGGTCTGGGCGCTGGCTCGCCACGTCGGGGTACCGGCAGCGATCGTTGACAAGCCGGCGACCGCCGACCTGGTGGCGGATCAAACCGACGAAGCTGATTTCGGGACGACCTACCAGGTCGCGGACGGCATTCTGGACCTCATCCTGCGGGGCTTCGGCGAGGATGCCTTGGCCACCGCCGGCTACACGACCGATGAGGTGGCGATCGTGCGTCGGCGACTGGACTCGACCCACTGGAAGCGCCGGCTGCCCAGCACGGCCATGGTGAGCGGCACGGCGATCGGGGAATACTATTTGCGCCCGGTAGATTACTGACCAGAGGAACGGGTTTCCTGGCTTGACGCTCGGTGACCCGGGATCGACCCTGCACCAACCCCGACGAGGACTGCTGCGTGCCCGAATCCCGACCGATGTCCCACTCTCGAGGCGAGATCTCGACGCTCGTGATGCCCCACATGGCCAATATTCTCGGCGACCTCTTCGGCGGGAACATCATGGCGATGGTGGATCAGGCCGCGGCGATCGCCGCGATCCGCCACGCGGGGGGGAAGGCCGTGACGGCATCGATCCATCGGGTCGACTTCCGGGAGCGCATTCCGATGGGGGCGCTGGTCACCTGCCTGGCGCAGGTCGAGTATGTCGGCAACTCCTCGATGGACATCACGGTCGAGGTCTTCGCGGAACAGCCGAGCACCGGTGAGCGGCGCCAGACCCACACGGCCCGGGTCGTGTTCGTGGCGATCGACGACTACGGCCGACCGAAGCGCGTGCCGCGCCTCGTGCCGGAGACGGCGGCGGAGCAGGAACGGTATGCTGCGGCCGAGCGCTATCGTACGGAGCATGCCACCCGATGAGTGGCCCTCGCGTGGCGGTCGTGTTGGGGGGGGGCGGTGCGAAAGCCGCTGCCCATCTCGGCGCCGCCGTGGCGCTGGCCGAGGCCGGGATCACGCCAGTGCACTGGATCGGGACGTCGATGGGATCCGTGGTCGCGGTGGCGCTCGCGGGTGGGGCCGATCCTGCGGCGCTGCTCACCGGTTTCGGCAAGCTCAGTCCCCGGGAGGTGATCAGCCGCGTCACCCTCTTCCCCTTCCGCACCATCTGGGCCCGGTCGATCTTCCGCAATTCCGTGTTTCGGGGCGCAATTGAACGCCTGATCACGCCACGCCGATTTGCGGATCTGCGCACGCCCTGCACGATCACCGCGGTGGAGGCCGAGCGCGGTCGGAGCGTGGCGTTCGGCACCGGTGGTGAGGATGCCCCGATTCTCGATGTGCTGTCGGCCTCGTGCGCGCTGCCACCCTGGTTTGCGCCGGTCATGGTGAACGGTCGTGCATTCCTCGACGGCGGCATCCGGTATCCGCTCCCGCTCGGCCTCGCCGAGCATCTGGAGGTCGACCTCGTGATCGCCATCGATGTCGGACCGGGCTTTGACGAAACCGGGGAACCGGTGCATCGCCCTCCCCCGCTCCTGGCCGCCTCCGACCGTGCCCAGGGCTGGTTGATGGCCGGGACGACCCAATTGCTGCGTGAACAGTGGAATCTCAAGCCGACCCTCCCCCCGCTCCTCTGGGTGCGCCCGGTGAGCGATCGGGGTGCCACCTTCGCCCTCGACCGGATCGCGGAGTACGGTCGCGCGGGTGAACGCGCCATGCGCACTGCACTCGAGGAGTTGTGATGACCAAGCCATTCACACCGGAGGCCGCGGTCCGGACCCTGCCGCTGGTCTCACGGATCGTGACCGATGTCGTCGCGCTCAAGCGCGCCTGGCGCGCAGCCGTGCATCGGTTCGACCTGCTGCAGGTCGGCAGTACAAAGGGGGGGGAAGAGTCGGAGGCCGCCGTCGCGGCCCGGCGCGAGGCAGCGTCCCTCGCCGAGCAGCTCGACGCGTGTGTCGGCGAGCTTGACCAGGTCGGCTGCCGTCTGCGCGACTTCGAAGTCGGACTCGTCGATTTTCCCAGCGAACGCGACGGGCAGCCGATCATGCTGTCCTGGCAGCTGGGGGAGCCCGATGTGGGGTTCTGGCTCGCGGTCGATCCCAGCGACCGGGAGCGGCAGCCGGTGGACGATCTGCTCTCGGTGCGGGGTCACTCATGACGCACGTGTGGCGATTCATCCATCTGCTTGCCTTCACGGTCTGGATCGGCGGGATGGCCAGTGTCGTGGTGGCCGCCGGGGCATACGCACACGTCGATCGTCGTCACTGGGGGGGGGTCGCAGAGGTGCAGTCGGCACTGTATCGCATCCTGGTGGGGCCCGGGGCCCTGCTCAGCGTGGCCTCGGGATTGATGCTCACGTTCCAGATGTACGGGGTGATGTCGACACGGGTCGGGGCGTGGCTGGGGTCCATGCAGGCACTCGGGGTGCTGGCGGCCCTGGTGACCCTGCTGGGGGCGATGCCGGCGGCCGCGCGTCTTGCCCGACTCGACCCAACCGGCGACACCGCGCCCGCGTTTGACGCCGGTCGAATCCGGCTCGGCCGCATGACGCTCATCGGGGCGCTCCTCGCGCTGCTGGCGCTCGGTGCCGGCGCGCTTTACCGGTGACGCTGCTCACGCGACGCGAGTTGCTCGCTCTGGGCGCGATGCTGCCTGGGTTCCAGGGCCTGGCCGCGGCGGTGGATCACGGCCGGCATCCCGCGGATCGGCCAGCGACTTTTAACCGTGGTCACGGTGACCCGGACTGGGAGTCACTGCAGCATCAGTTCGTGATCGCCGGCACCCATCTCAACACCGGCACCTACGGCGCCTGCCCGATCCCGGTCCTCGAGGCGACGATTCATCATCTGCGCGCCTTCGAGCGGATCACGCGACAGGAGCATCCCGATCTCGAGGCCTTGCACGTGGCGCTCGAGCGGTTCCTCGGCGCGTGGCCGGGTTCCGTTGCCATCGTGCGCAACACGACCGAGGCCGTCAACTTGGTGGCGCACGGACTGACCCTGGCCGAGGGCGACGAGGTCCTGATGACATCGCACGAGCACATCGGGGGGCATTGTGCCTGGGACCTGCTCGCGGCACGCCGCGGCACGACGGTTCGCACCTTCGACCCACCGCTCGACCCGGGCGACGCCGACGAATTGCACGACGCCTGGGTGCGTGCGATCGGCCCACGCACGCGGGTGATGCTGATCTCGCATATCCTCTTCACGACCGGGATGATCCAGCCCGTGGCGCGCCTGGTCCGGACTGCCCGTGAGCGCGGCATCATCTCGGTGATCGATGGTGCGCATCCACCCGGAATGCTCGCGCTCGACCTCGCGGCGATCGATGCCGATTACTACGCGACCTCGCCCCACAAGTGGCTGTTGGCGCCCAAGGGAACGGGCCTCCTCATCACGCGCCCTGACCGTCTGGAGTCGACCTGGCCATTGATCGCCTCGGGCGACTGGGCGCGTGATGATTATCGGCGGTTCGAGCATGTCGGCACCTCGAACGAATCACTGGTCGCTGGACTCGCCGCGGCGGTGCAGTTTCAGGATGCGATCGGGCGGCGCGCGATCGAGGCTCGAGCGCGGAGTCTCTCGACCACGCTGGACGGGATGCTCCGGGAGGTGAAGGGTGTCCGCCTGGTCTCCCCACGCACTGAGGAACTTCGGAGTGCGATGGTGTCGTTCACGAAGGACGGTGTCGGGGCCGACCGCCTCCAGGGGGTACTCGGCGAGGCAGGATTCCGGACCCGGCGGATCTCGGAGTTCGGATACGAGTACCTGCGATTGAGCACGCACCTCTATGTGCTTCCGCGTGATCTCGCGCGGGCGGTCGAGGTGATTGCCGGCGTCACGGCTTGAGCGCCGGTCCGACAGGCAGGACGCACCGGACACCGGTCACAGCGCATGATTCGGGCGGTGCAGACGAGCGCGCCGAGTTCCATCAGGGCCTGGTTGGTGATCCACGCGTCGGCGCCGGGGCGCGGCACCAGGGCACGGGCGGTCGCCTCGAGTCGACGCCGTCCGGTGGCATTGTCCTTCGTTCGGGGATGGAAGACGCGGCGGAGGACGCGGCCCACGTTCGTGTCGATCGCCGGGGCGTTCCGTTCGAACGCGAACGAGGCCACCGCACCGGCGGTGTAGGGGCCGATACCCGGAAGGGCGCGGAGGGCGTCAATATCGTCGGGGAGTGTGCCACCCTGCTCGCGGACGACGTCACGGGCTAGACGGTGCAGATTTGTGGCACGGCGATAGTAGCCGAGGCCAGACCACGCCTCGCGGACCGACCGCGGCCGTGCTTGGGCCAGGGCCTCGAGGGTGGGGAAGCGCCGAAGGAAGTCATGCCAGTATCCTTCGACCCGGGAGACCTGGGTCTGTTGGAGCATGATCTCGGAGACGAGGACTCGGTAGGGATCGCGCGTCCGACGCCACGGCAGGTCACGGCCATGGGTACGGAACCATTTCAGGAGTCGCCGTTTGAATCGCCGCCGCTGGCTCGCAGGATCGAGGCTGGGTGGGGTGCTCACGAGGGACGAAGATAGGGGAGCGATGAGGTCAGGTCGAGGAATGAGGCGGCGATGAGCAGCCTCGTGAGGCAACTCCAGCATCGCACCGGCCGGCTCACGCTCGACGCGTTCGCCGCCGTGGGACGCTTCGCAGGGCTGATCGCCGAAATGGCGCGTGGGCTCACCGAGGTGCGCGTGTGGTTGCCACGGACCATCGAGGAAGCGCACAACATCGGGACGGGATCGCTCTTCATTGTGCTCCTCATCGCTGCCTTCGCGGGGGGTGTCACCGCACTCCAGGCCGGCTACCAATTCTCCGGCAACGTCCCGATCTACGTGGTTGGCTCCCTGGTGACCGAATCGATCGTGCTCGAACTGGGGCCCGTTCTGGTGGGGTTGATCCTCGCCGGACGGATCGGTGCACGGTACGCCGCGGAGCTCGGGACGATGCGGGTCACCGAACAGATCGATGCGCTCGAATCGCTGGGCCGGTCGCCCTCGAGCCATCTGCTCGTCCCGCGGGTGCTGGCATGCCTGGTGGTGATCCCCGTGCTCGTGATCTTCGCGGATATCACCGCGGTCGCCTCCGGGTGGATCGCCGCGAAGTCGGCACTGCCGATCACCGATCAGGACTTCGCCTACGGGGCGCGGATTTTCTGGCGGCCATTCGATGCGTGGTACTCGCTCATCAAGGCGATCTGCTTCGCCGGCGCGATCGGCTTCATCTCCTGCTACCGGGGCTACACCACGCAGCAGGGCGCCGAAGGCGTCGGTCGCTCGACCACGGGCGCGGTCGTCACCACGTCCGTGGTGATCCTGCTCCTCGACCTGCTGCTCGCGCAGCTCTTGCTGACCCATTGATCGAGGTCCGGGATGTCGCCAAGAGTTTCGGCGCGCAAATGGTCCTCGATGGTGTCAGCCTCGATGTCCAGGAAGGCGAGACGCTGGCGCTGCTCGGGCCGTCCGGCACGGGCAAGAGCGTGTTGCTCAAGCACATCATCGGCCTGATCCGTCCCGACCGGGGCGACATCATCGTCGATGGCGCGTCGGTGCCGGGACTCAGCCGCAAGGCGCTGGCCACATTGCGCCGGACCATCGGCTACGTCTTCCAGAACGGCGCCCTCTTCGACTCGGACGATGTGTTCGAGAACATCCGGATGGGGCTCACCGATCCCGATGAGTTCGGTGACAAGGCCTTCGCACGAGACCGTGCCGAGGAGTGCCTGCGCCTGGTGAACTTGCCGATCGAGACGCTCGACAAGATGCCCTCGGAACTCTCGGGTGGCATGCGCAAGCGCGTCGGCATCGCGCGCGCGATCGCCGGGAAGCCGAAGTACGTGCTGTACGACGAGCCAACGTCCGGTCTCGACCCGGTCAACTCGGATATCATCGACGGGCTGGTGCGGCGCATGAACGAGGATCTCGGGGTCACCGGCGTGATGGTGACACATGACGTGCGCGGCGCCTTCCGGACCGCGCATCGCGTGGCGCTGCTGACGGAGGGCAAGGTGATCGCCGAGGGAACACCCGCATACTTTCGCGAATCGGAAGATCCGCGCGTCCGTGCATTTCTCGAGCGCGATTTCGATCGCGCCTCCATCTGACGGGGTAGTCATGCATTCATACCACAAGGAAGCGACAGTCGGTCTGCTCGTGGTCCTCGGCGTCACGGCCTTCATTGTCGGCGGCATGTGGCTCAAGGGCAGCGCGATCGGCAATGCACCTCGCGTCGCGATCGCCTACGCCGACGTGCAGACGCTCAAGGAGGGCTCACCGGTGAACGTGTCCGGCGCGGTGATCGGTCGGGTCGAATCGATCCGCCTCGAACGTCCCGGGCGCGTCCTGGTGGAAATCACCTACGACGACGAGCTCGTCACGCCGACGACGGAGGCCACCGCAGCGCTCGTCGGGGTTGGTCTCCTCGGGGACATGGCCATCGATTTCGATCCGGGCAATGGGGCGCCGCTCGGCCCGGATCAAGTGATCGAGGGCACCACCGCCAGCGGGTTGATGGATATCGGTGGCAAGCTGGCAGAGCAAGCCTCCACCACCCTGGCGTCGCTCAATCAGATGTTGGACACCGCGATGATCTCGGATCTCCGGAAGACCCTCGCGAGCACGCAGCGGTTGACGGCCTATCTCGCCGATGCGCGGAATGGTCCCACGGCCGAAGTCGGCGCCACGATGCGTCAGTTGCAAGTCACGGCCGCTCGCCTGGATTCCACCATGGCCGCCATCGATGCCGCGACACTCACCGCGCGGGTCGACACGACGCTCAAGCAGGCCGGCAACGCCAGCGACCGACTCGCTGGCCTCACCGCCCGAATGGACACCCTCCTCGGCCGTGTCACACGCGGCGAGGGGACACTCGGCAAGCTGATGGCCGACACCACGCTGTATGCGGAGTTGACCCGGACGCTGAACGCGACCAGCGCCCTGATCGATTCACTCGCCAAGCATCCCGAGAAGGTCGGGATCACTGTCAAGATTTTCTGAACGGAGCCGGTGTGATCGAAATTCAGGAGCAGGTGCGCCACATCCTTGCCGCCCTCGGAGAGGATCCCGCGCGGGAAGGACTCGTGCGGACCCCCGAACGGGTCGAGAAGGCGCTCGCCTATCTCACACGTGGGTATGCGATGGATGCCCAGCAAGTCATCGGCGATGCGTTGTTCGAGGAGTCGCACGAGAACATGGTGGTGGTGCGCGACATCGAGTTCTACTCGTTGTGTGAGCATCACATGCTGCCGTTCTTCGGGGTGGCACATGTCGCCTACATCCCCGACGGACGGATCGTGGGGCTGTCCAAGACCGCCCGGGTCGTCGATGTCTTCGCCCGGCGCTTGCAGGTGCAGGAGCGGATGACCGATCAGATCGCCGACGCACTTGTCGGGGCGCTTGCGCCGCTCGGCGTGGGCGTGGTGCTCGAGGCCTCGCACTTCTGCATGATGATGCGGGGGGTGGAGAAGCAGGGGAGTCGGACGATCACCTCGGCCATGCGTGGCAGCTTCCGTGACGATGCCAAGACGCGGGAGGAGTTCCTCCGTCTCGTCCACAACAGTCAGCGATGATTCGCCTCACCTTCCTCGGGACCGGAGCAGCGGTTCCCTCGGTCGAGCGCAACGTCACGGCGATGATGCTCGAACGCGAGGGTGTGCCGGTGCTCTTCGATTGCGGGGAAGGCACTCAGCGACAGATGATGCGCTACGCCGTCGGCTTCACGATGGCCGAGCTCTTCTTTACACATTACCACGCGGATCACACCCTCGGGCTCCCGGGGCTCCTGCGCACGATGGGCTTGCAGGACCGCTCGGCGCCGCTCACGCTGTATGGCCCACCGGATGCGGAGCGGCAGCTGCGCCCCCTGCTTGATCTCGGCATGGAGCGGCCGAAGTTTCCGGTCGAGATCCAGGAGATTCGGCCCGGCGATGTGCTCGACCGCGGCGATCACCTGATCGAGGTTGGCGAGGCGGCGCACAAGGGACACGCGCTCTGCTACGCGCTCGTCGAGAAGCCGCGACTCGGGCGGTTCGACCCTGACCTTGCGCGCAGCCTGGGGGTTCCCGAGGGACCGATGTGGGGCCGGATCCACCGGGGTGAATCCGTCACGGTCGAGAGCGGTCGCGTCGTTCGGCCGGAAGAATTGGTCGGCCCAGCTCGACGTGGGCGACGCGTGGTCATGAGTGGCGACACCGCACCATGCGCGGCGGTCCGGGTCCTCGCGACCGGCGCGGACCTGTTGGTGCACGAGGCGACCTTTGGTGAAGAGGAAGGCGTCCGGGCACGCGAAACCCGACACAGCACGGCTCGCCAGTCCGCCGAGGTTGCCCGGGATGCCGGCGTACGCGAGCTGGTGCTGACGCATATCTCTGCCCGCTACTCCCGGGAAGCGCCCGAGCTCCTTGACGAAGCTCGCCAACTGTTCCCTGCCACTCGAATCGCCAAGGATGGGATGGTGATCGAGGTGCCGTACGCGGACTGAAAGCGAGAAAGCGAGTAAGCGAGAAGGCGAGCAGGCCGGCCTTGCCGCTCTTGGGGCGTGTGCCCTAACTTGTCCGGCCCATGGGGGGCTGTAGCTCAGCTGGGAGAGCGCTGCATTCGCATTGCAGAGGTCAGGGGTTCGATCCCCCTCAGCTCCATGGATGCCCGTGTCCTCCGGACGCGGGCATCTTTTTTGCCAGTTCCCATGGTCATGCATCGACCCATCTTCAATCAATCGCAGGGTGTGGCCCAACCTGGCGCCTTTCGCCCTTTGGACCGGTCGCGTCCTGCTGCGGTCCTGTTCCCCGCGCCAGAGAGGACGGGTGAGGGCGTCTTGCGGGCAGAAGACGAGACGGTGGCGCGGCTGGCCAGCGTGGTCGGTGCACTGTCGTATGCGCTCGACCTGACCGAAGGTCAGCCGGCTGGGCATTCCGTGCGGACCACCCTGATCGGGATGCGCTTGGCGGCTGAGTTGGGGCTCGACGAACAGGCACGGAGCGAGCTCTTCTACGGGCTCTTGCTGAAGGATCTTGGTTGTTCGAGTAACGCCTCCAGGCTCGCCGGGCTCTTCGGCTCCGATGACCACCTCCTCAAGCACGCCCACAAGCTCACTGATTGGACCGCGACCAGCGAGGCCGCGCGGTACGCCTACCGGCACTCGCTGCCCGGGGGCTCCCGCCTGGCTCGCGCATGGCATGCGCTCATGCTGGGCACACGCGCCAAGGAAATCGGCCGCGAGATGATCGCCACCCGCTGCGAGCGCGGCGCCGACATCGCTGCCATGCTCGGGCTGCCGGTCGGGAGTGCCGCGGCCATCCGGGGGCTTGACGAACACTGGGATGGCAATGGCATGCCGGCGGGGCTCGTCGGTAGCGCCACGCCGATCCTTGCCCGGATCGCCGGATTGTCACAAACGGTGGAAGTCTTCGCCCGGTCATTCGATGTCCGGACCGCCTACGAGATGGCGCGAGCGCGTCAGGGCCGCTGGTTCGATCCGGTCCTGGTCGAGGCGCTTGGGGCGTTCGAGTTTGATGCAGCCTTCTGGGGGGAGTTGCAAGGGGCGAACAGCTTGGCGGCCTTGGCCGATGTCGAGCCACGAGACCGCCTGATCCATGCCGACGAGCGTCAGCTCGACCAGATCGCCGAGGGATTCGCGAAGGTCATCGACGCCAAGAGCCCGTTCACCTCGACCCACTCCCAGAACGTCGCTGTTCTGTCGAGCCGGACCGCCGCAGAGATGGGGCTCCCGCACGCGGAGATCCGGACCATTCGCCGGGCAGCGCTGCTTCACGATATTGGCAAGCTTGGCGTCAGCAACCGGATTCTCGACAAACCGGCCGCTCTCGACCCGGTCGAGCTCCAG
This sequence comes from Gemmatimonadota bacterium, assembly GCA_039933845.1. Lineage (GTDB taxonomy): Bacteria > Gemmatimonadota > Gemmatimonadetes > Gemmatimonadales > GWC2-71-9 > Palsa-1233. The sequence goes on along the minus strand of JBDTNH010000004.1, from coordinate 32,101 downwards.
CTAATGCAGCAGCACACGAGGTACAGCTTCGAAATCCTCTCCCAGGTCAGTCGATTCCGTACCTTCGCCGCCACCGCGGCCGCGCACCACGAGCGACTCGATGGCTCGGGATATCATCTCGGATTGCGGGGTGAGGAGTTGGGCACGGCGGCACGGATCCTGGCCGTGGCCGACTGCACCGAGGCCATGATGGCCGACCGACCCTATCGCGCTGGACTCGGCCTCGAGGAGACGGTGGCCCGACTCAGGACGCTGGTGGCGAACGGCCACCTCTGCGCAGCAGCCACCGAGGCGCTGACGGGCTGGTTCAGGGCGTTGCCCAATGCATCGGTCGCAACGCCACGAATGCCGGAAAGCGGGTCGCGGGCGGCGTAGGTGCGATTGCGTGCGCCGCAAGGACCTGCTAGTTTCGCCCGTCCAACGTATCTCGATGCCCCTTGGTGTAACTGGCAACACGTCTGATTCTGGATCAGAAGAGTCCAGGTTCGATCCCTGGAGGGGCAATTCGGGCGGCGATACCCCGCCCTCAATCCCCGCCATCCTCGCTCACACGCGGATGACGGGGATTCGCGTCCCCAGGAGCGAGCCGGATTGTGGCTCTGGGCTTGCATTTTTACGTGGGGTCCAATATATTACGTGTGGGAGCCAAATGAAATATCCTCTGATCCCTCTGAGGGCCCCGACTTCCGATCGGCTCAATTCAATTGGGGCGTGAGCGCCCCCGATCGCCAATTCCATCGAAGGAGACCCAATGAACACCACTATCAAGACCAGCCCGACCACCACCGGCATTTCCAGCGCCCATGTGGAGCTGTTGAACGATATGCTTCAGTTGAACCGTGATTCGGCTGAGGGTTTTGCCAAGGCCTCTGAGCTGGCGGCATCGGCCAAGCTCAAGACGATCATGAACGGTGCACGCATGGAGCGGGAGACCGCGGCACGGGCGATCGAGCCCTTGGTCCGCGCCGCCGGCGGGACGCCTGACAAGGATCTCAGTATCTCCGGTAGCTTGAACCGCACCTGGATGCATGTGCGTGAGGCCTTCAGTCCGAACGGGGACAAGGCCCTCATCAACGAGATCGAGCGCGCCGAGGATAGCATGAAGGAGGCGTACGCAGACGCACTCAAGAAGCAGCTACCTCCTGCCGTGATGAGCGTGCTCAAGGTCCAGGCCAATCAGGTCCAGGCTGTGCACGACACCTTCAGCGACTTGAAGCATGGCCGCGCGACTCTCTAAGCCGCGACCAGTGGCACTCGGCAGTCAGGCGGCGATGGCCGCCTGGCGTCGATTGTTGCAAGCGGTGCGGCGACGTGACCGCCTTGCCGAACGAACCACCGGGCTGACCGGCGCACAGCTTTTTGCGCTGCGTCAGCTCGCGGTGCATCCGGGCGCCACCATCGGCGAGCTGGCCGAGTTCACCGCGACCGATGCCAGCTCGGCATCGGTCGTCGCCAACCGCTTGCTCCAGAAGGAGCTCGTGAGCCGCATGCGAGACGCCACGGATCAGCGGCGGTGGCGTCTCCTGCTCACCGATCGGGGTCGCGCCTGTCTCCTGAATGCCCCCGACAGTGCCGACGCCCGACTCGAGGACACCCTCGCGGCGTTGCCCACTGCGGATCGCCTGGAACTGGTCCAGCGACTGCGAAGTCTGGCGGCGGCGCTCGATCTTGATCCCGAGCGGCCAGGCGAGTCACACGAACTGGGGAACATCGCGAAGCGACCAGTCGTTTTGACTACGTGATCCAGACTGGCACTGGCGTCCGACCCCCGGTCGGCTGTCCCCACTTCCGTGAGCCCACCACATCATGCACCTCGATGGCATCCACCACATCTCCTGCATTACCGGCAATGCCGCGAGAAATCTCGACTTCTACACTCGAGTCCTCGGAATGCGTCTCGTCGCGAAGACGGTGAATCAGGACGACCCGCATGTCTACCACCTCTTCTATGCCGACTACGACGGCTCGCCCGGCGCCGACCTGACCTTCTTCGAGTACCCCGGCGCATTGCCCGGGCGCGCCGGAGCGGGGATGGTCCACCGGATCGCGATGCGAGTGGCTTCCGAGGAATCGCTCGACTTCTGGGCGAAGCGTCTCGCGGACGAAAGCGTCGAGGTTGCTCGTCTGCCCGGACGCATCGACTTCGCGGACCCCGAAGGCTTGGGACTCGCGCTGGTGGTCGATCAGACCACCGACCCGGTGCTGAGTGGGCGGCATCCGGAGATCCCACCCGAGCACGATCTGCGTGGCTTCGATCATGTGGTGGCCTATGGCAACGATATCCCGGGGAGTCGCCAGTTGCTCGAGACGGTGCTCAATGCCAGTCGGGACGGCGAGGCGGAGTCCTGGGAGGTGCGTGGTGTGACTCGAGGCGGCCGGATCAGCTTCGAGGCGCCGCCCGCGCAGCGTGGCCGGCCAGGTGGCGGCACGGTCCACCACGTGGCGTGGGCGACGGAACGATCCGAACACGCGGCCTGGCTGGCGCATCTTGGTGATCACGGGGTCGCATCGACGCCGGTGATCGATCGTCACTACTTTCAATCGATCTACTTCCGCGAGCCGAGCGGCATCTTGTATGAGCTCGCCACAAAAGGGCCTGGGTTCACGATCGATGACCCGCTCGAGGAACTCGGCCGCCGCTTGATCCTGCCGCCGCGCTTCGAGTCACAACGCACGGAGATCGAGGCACGACTCTCACCCATCCCGGACGTCGCGCGTGGCGCGGCGTCGGAGCGACGTTCATGACGGATTCTTTGTCTCTGGTCACTCTGTGTGGTTCGCTGCGAACCGCATCCTACAATGCGGCGTTGCTGCGCTTCCTGCCTGAAGTCTTTTCGGACCGTGTGACGCTCACGCCCCTCGAATGGCGTGGCTTGCCGGTGTACGACGCGGACGACGAGGACGCCAATGGCATCCCCACGCAGGCCAAGGAGTTGCAACGCGCGATCCGGGCATCAGACGGTTTGGTGATCGCCAGTCCCGAATACAATCACGGCATGCCAGGTGGGATCAAGAACACCATTGACTGGCTCTCGCGCGGTCCGATGCCGCATGGGTTGTTCGGTGTACCGACCGCAATCCTCGGTGCGTCGAATGGTCCGATCGGCACCTATCGTGCGCAGGCGATGATGCGCCAGACGCTGGCCCAGCTCAATGCGCCCACCATGCCGTCGCCCCAAGTGCTTGTTGGCAATGCGCAGGACAAGTTCGATGCCGAGTTGCACCTGGTCGATGAATCGACGCGAAAGTTCCTCAAGTCATGGGCTCACGAAGTCGAGCGCTGGATGCGGCGATTTCAGGAACCGTCGTGACGGCGGATGCGCCGCGGGTCCCCGTCGAGTCCGAGCCATTCACACGGGCGTCGATTTACCTCGGCCCACGGTTCGAGGCGCATCGGTTCGTCGTCTCGGCGCGTGAGTACGCCGATGATATCGAAGGCGCCGCCTCTGCCGAGTACCTCAAGGGCGATCTCGCGCTCCGCTTGATCTGGGAACCGAAGGAGCGCGCGCTCTGGATCGAGGCGGCCCGGACGACCGGTGGGTCGGTGATTTCGCGGTGGCTCGATATCGAGTGGGCTGTTGCGGGCGAACGCCTGCCGCTCGACACGGCGCTGGACATTGCGCGCCTCGAGCGATTGGCGACGGCGCTGGATCGGTACCTCGCCCCAGGGCTGGAAGCCGACTAGTTCCGGCGGCGACCGCGTGGGAGGTTTGTGGGGGGTGCCTCGCGTGCTGTTCGCCGTACCCGACTCGTCCACTGGTGTAACGGCGGTGGGGATCTTCACCACCGGCCAACGGTCCCAACCATGAACTTGAATCGGAACTGAGTCGTCCCCGTGACCTTGCTCGCCCTCCTCCTTGCTGTCGCCGGTCCGACCCATCCTCCGGTGGCGCTCACCCGCGTCACCCTAGTGGTCGATGCGCCGACCTGGGCGGACATTCGGGCGTCCGAATTCCTGCCGGTCGGCTTCGGAGCGGGATACCTCGCCGGCAACGCTCAGGTTCGGCTGTGCGGTCGGCTGACTTGCCTGATCCTTACCCCGGAGGACACGGCCCACGGTCGGCGCGTGGGCGACGTGATGCTTGGAGTGGTCCCGGTCGACGGCAGCGCTCTCGCGGCGCACCTCGCGGCTGACTCGCTCGCGCCGGTGGTCGAGATAGTCGCGGCCCCGCCGACCCCGGACTTCGATGCTGCGGCCGGTGAACCACCGCTCATGTACTACCTCGAATCCGCGACCATCGCACTCAGCGACCACATACTCCGACGGCTGGAGCCGCTCCTGCGCTCGGCAGGCGCCGATGTGATCCCCGAGGGTGAGGGATGGGTCGTCCTGTTTCCGAACCAGACCCTCCGGTTGGTTCCGGACTACCGTGGGCCCGGCGTGGAGCGTCTGGCGTGGCGGCTGCGCCGCGAGGCCAATGGGAACCCCACGTACCGCTTCGGGGGCCTTGCGCGGCTGCGCTTCGGGCCTGGGCGAGTCGCGACCTGGACCTTCTGAGGTCCGCCGTCGGCGGGTGGGCCCTGAGGTGAGCTGCCCCTACCGCCTCGAACCTGAGGGCGCATATTGCCGGTCGTGGTGTGCGCCCTTGCCACCAGCCGAACCGATTGATGTGGAGCCCGTTGCATGCCAGAAGCAGTCAAGCCGAAGACGCCGCAATCGAAGCTCGTCGAGTGGCTCAAGGCCATCGTCTGGACCGTGGTCGCGTGGGTGTTGCTCACGACGTTCGTGGTGCAAGCCTACCGGATTCCATCGCCCAGCATGGAACGGACCCTCATGGTCGGCGACGTGCTGTTCGTCAACAAGTTTCTCTATGGGGCGAAGATCCCCCTCGTTGACGTGCGGACTCCCCCGATTCGTGAGCCGCGCCGAGACGACATCGTGGTTTTCCTCTCGCCGATTGAGGACTCGATGCTCGTCAAGCGCCTGATTGGCACGCCGGGCGACACGGTCGAAATGCGCTCCGGCTCCCTGTATCGCAATGGGGTCGCTCTCGTTGAGCCGTGGGCCCAAGGCACCGATCCGGGCGGACTCGCCGGGGAGTCCACCCGACTCGGCATGCGGCAGCGACAACTGCCACTGTATGTCGGCCCGAATCCCGACGGGTATATGCCCGACATTCACGATTGGGGACCGTTGGTGATTCCCAAGGATTCACTGTGGATGATGGGCGACAATCGGGATCAATCGCGAGACTCCCGGTTCTGGGGCTTGGTTCCACGCAAGAATGTCCGAGGGACGCCAGTCTTGATCTACTACAGTTGGGACCCCTCGAGCTACAAGCCGCTGCCATTTCTCTCCGCGGTGCGCTGGTCACGACTCTTCACGGTGCCACGCTAGCCGCGGATCGCGTCCTATATTGAGTTTGACCGGCCCCGCATCGGGGTCGGAGGCCCACAACGGGGGTGAGCCATGCGGTGGAGCAATTCGGGTCGATCGACCAATCTCGAGGACCGGCGGGGTGCTCGAGGACGCATTCCGGGCGGGGCCGGCGGCCTTGGACTGGGTGGGATCATTCTGGTGGTCGTATTCGCACTCGTCACCAAGCAGAATCCGCTGGCTCTCCTCGGTGCCGCCGAGCAGCTCGGTGGCGGGGCGGCGCCGACCGAAGCCGCGGCGCCGGTGAATGACCCAGCCGAAGAAAAGGAAGTCGAGTTCATCTCGTTCGTGCTCGATGATGCCCAGGCGATGTGGCAGGAACTCTTGCCCGCCCAGGGAAGTCCGTACCGACCCGCCAAGCTGGTTCTCTTCCGCGACGCTGTTGCCTCGGCATGTGGCCGCGCAGCATCGTCGACCGGTCCGTTCTACTGTCCGGGAGACGAGAACGTATATATCGACCTCGGGTTCTACCGCGAGTTGGCGACCCGGTTCGGTGCGCCGGGCGATTTCGCGGAGGCCTATGTGCTTGCCCACGAGATCGGTCACCACGTGCAGAAGCTCCTCGGGACCAGTGACGAGGTGAGCAAGGCCCAACAGCAGCGGCCCGACATGGCGAATCAACTCTCCGTGCGACTGGAGCTCCAGGCCGACTGCTTTGCTGGGGTCTGGGGTGCACGCGCGGCACGCGACGGTCGGCTCGAGCAGGGTGACATTGAAGAGGGCCTCGGGGCCGCCGCCGCGGTCGGCGACGACCGCCTGCAGCGGGAGGCGACCGGGCGCGTCCAGCCGGAGAGCTTTACCCACGGAACCTCCGAGGATCGGATGCGTTGGTTCCGGCGCGGATTTGAGGCCGGCGAGCCCTCGGTCTGCGATACCTTTGCAGGACGCTGAGGCATCAACCGAGACTGATAGCGGGTTCGCTTCAACCGACCGTCGTGCGGATTCACGCCAACCGGGATGGCGACATGTCATCGACCACGCGCCGAGTCTTCGCACTCGCTGGCGCGATAGTGTTCGCGATCGTGTTCATTCACCTGATCGGCTTGGCCGAAGCAGGGCTCAGGCCGGCACCGATCGGTGTCGCGATCGACAACCCCGCCGCGATCAAAACGGCGCTCGAAGCAGGAGAGGCACCGCTGCTCTCCATGCTCCTGCTCCTCGGTGGTTGGTTCGTCGCGGGCTATTTTGGCGGCCTGCTCGCCTGGAAGTGGAGTCACGAGAGCAGTACCGTCTGGCTGTTCGCCATTGTCCTCGCGGTGATCGTGTTCCGTGAACTCGCCGCAGGGCATTATCCGGATTGGGTCTGGGGGGCCGGAATTATCGGTGCGCCGCTTTTTGCCCTCGGCGGCGGGCATCGCCAGATTTCGGTGTCCGGCTAGCTCGGTCGCGTTCGTGCGACCCACCGCGCAGGCCTTCTCTCCCGTGGGGCGTCATGCGATACCTGCGACTGATCATTGTCACCTCAATCCTCACCGGACTCGGCGCGCTGGCGGGTGTCCTCGCGGGTCGTCCGCTCGGGCGACGGACCACGATGCTCGGCGCGATGGTCGGGGGCACACTCACCTTGCTGGCCGCCCTCCACTTCGCCAGTCGCCGAGGTTGGTTCGATCCCAACCGGCTCAAGGGCGGCTCGATTGGCGGGCTGGTTGGTCTGGGTCTGGCATCGCCGCTGGCGGTGATGACGGGGCAACACGTCGGGATCCTGCTCGCCGCATCGGCATTGGTCGGCGTCGGCGTGTTGGTGGGTGCCGGGCCGAGCTCGGCACGATGAGGCGTCGCGCCGTCACCCTGTTCCTGCTCGCCATTGTTGCTGTCCCAGCACACGGTCAAGCCGATCGTCCGCGAGCTCGCGACCTCGGATTGCGTCCAGGGGTCCTGCCGACCGGTCCGCTCAATGCGATCACCGATGTCGGCGGTGTTCGTGTCGGCCAGGTGACGATCACCGCTGGTGACAGTATCAACTCCGGGGTCACCGCGATCCTGCCCCATGGCGGCAACGTCTTCCTGGATCGCGTGCCGGCCGCGGTGCACATCGGGAATGCCTTTGGCAAACTCGTGGGCAGCACTCAGGTCAACGAGCTGGGTGAGCTGGAGACGCCGATACTCCTGACGTGCACCCTCTGCGTCTGGCGGGCCGCCGACGCGATGGTGGCGTGGTTGCTCGATCAACCTGGGATGGATGCGATCAGGTCGATCAATCCCGTGGTGGGCGAGACGAACGATGGCGGTCTCAGTGACATTCGCCAGCGGCCCGTCCGACCGGAGGATGTCCGTCGGGCGCTCGAAGACGCGACCGATGGTCCGGTCGCCGAAGGCAGTGTCGGGGCAGGGCGGGGCACGCAGGCCTTCGGTTGGAAGGGCGGCATCGGGACGTCAAGCCGTCGCCTACCCAGTTCCCTCGGGGGATGGACGGTCGGCGTGCTGGTGCAGACCAACTTCGGCGGCGTCTTGCAGATGGACGGTGTGCCGGTCGGCAAGGCACTGGGCCGCTACTCGTACCGAAGCGCGCTCCCGAGCGAGCGGGGTGACGGCTCCGTGATGATCGTGGTCGCGACCGACGCTCCGCTCACCGCACGTCAACTCGAGCGTGTCGCCGCACGAGCGATGCTCGGCCTGGGACGCACGGGCTCGGATGCCTCCAATGGGTCGGGCGACTTCGTGATCGCGTTCTCCACGGCGACGTCGGTGCGCCGACCGCGTGACGTGACGATCCGCTCGGACAGTGTGATCGCAGACGACGCGATCTCGCCAGTCTTCCTCGCTACGATCGAGGCGACCGAGGAGGCGATCTACAATTCCCTCCTGCGCGCCACGTCAGTCAGCTACCGCGGTCGCACCGCCGAGGCGTTGCCGATCGACCGGGTGCGTGCCCTGATCGCGGCATCGCGGCGATGATGCTCCGGACCATTCACACCGATCGCGCTCCGGCGCCTTTGGGTCACTACAGTCAAGCGGTCGTGCACGCCGGATTGGTGTACGTCGCGGGACAACTCGCGATCGACCCCGACACCGGCGAGGTGGTGGGCGTGACCACGGAGGCACAGGCCGATCGCACCCTCCAGAATCTCGAGGCCATCCTGCGTGCCGCAGGCAGTGACCTCGACCTCGTGCTGCACCTGCAGGTGCATGTCCTCACACGCGAGGATTGGCCTGGTGTCAACGCGGCCTGCGTCCGGCATTTTGGCGCGCACCGACCGGCTCGCGCCATCGTGGGTGGCGCCGTGCTGCGAGAGGGATGCCGCGTTGAGATGACCGCCACGGCCGCGCTCCGCACGGCATAGTCGCCAGGCTCCGGAACCCGCGTGCTGTTCGGCACTCTCGCCATCTTCGTCGCCTCGCTCCTCTATTCCTCGGTCGGACACGCCGGCGCGTCAGGGTACCTCGCCATCATGGCACTCCTCGGCATGACACCCGGCGTCATGCGACCGGTGGCGCTCACTCTCAACCTGATCGTGGCCAGCATCGGCACCCGCACCTTTTTGCGTGCCGGACATCTCGATTGGCCGCTGCTCTGGCCGTTCCTGGTCACGTCGGTGCCGATGGCGTACCTCGGCGGTCGGCTCGCCCTGCCGGTCACCGTCTATCGCGTCATCATCGGCGTCGTGCTGATCGCCTCGGCGCTACGATTCCTTGTGCGGCTGCGGGCACCGGACACGGCGCGCGGGGCACCACCGCGCGGCATCGCCCTGACCACCGGTGCCGGGCTTGGATTCCTGGCCGGCCTCACGGGCGTTGGGGGGGGGATCTTCCTGAGTCCGCTGTTGTTGCTGCTCGGCTGGGCCACGCTGCGGACCACCGCCGCCACCTCCGTGGTCTTCATCCTCGCCAATTCGGCCGCAGGGCTGCTCGGTCAACTCGGGACGGTCAGGGACTGGCCCCCTCAACTGCTGCCGTGGAGTATCGCCGTCGTGCTGGGCGGCACGATCGGTTCCCACCTGGGGGCCAAGCGGCTGCCAAGCGCCGCGATTCGCGCCACGCTGGCGGTGGTCCTGCTGATGGCGGGTATCAAGCTGATCTGGGCATGACGCGAGAAACGAGAAGCGAGAAGCGAGAAGCGAGAAGCGAGAAGCGAGAGGCGAGACACGAGACACGAGACACGAGACAGGCGAAACGAGGGTCGCCGAACCGGGAGCGCATTCCGACGGTATCGCATGTCATGCTTCACACTTTACGCAGCACGCTTCTCGTTTCTCGCTTCTCGTTTCTCGCTTCTCGCTTCTCGTTTCTCGCTTCTCGTTTCTCATTTCTCGCTTTCCAGTTCCAGAAGGCGTCGCTTGCGCCAGAGTCCGCCGCCGTAGCCGCCGAGCTTGCCGTCGGCGTTGACCACCCGGTGGCAGGGGATCACGATGGCGATTCGGTTGCGGCCGTTGGCACTGCCGACGGCGCGGACAGCGCCGGGATTGCCGATCAGTCGTGCCATGTCGAGATAGCTCCGGGTCTCGCCATGCGGGATCGTGGTGAGGGCCTGCCAGGTTTGCAGCTCGAATGGTGTACCGCGCAGGGCCGTCGGGACGGTGAACCTCACGAGCAACCCGCCGAAGTAGGCCTCGAGTTCGGTGGCGAGTGTCTCGAGGTGCGGATGGTTGCCCGGGATGATGGGGCCCGAGAACCACCGGCCGAGTTGAGTTGCCTGGCGCGCGACGCGCGCTTCGTCCGCGAACTCGAGCAGGCAGATGCCCTCGTCGACGGCGGCGGTGACCAGGGGACCAACCGGAGAATCGATCGTGCGCATGGCGATCGGCTCGTTCACGCGCCCTCGACCGGGAGACTTCCCCATCACGTGCGCAAACGCATCGCGAAATCCGCTGTGAGATGAGTAACCGGAGGTGAGAATCACGTGATCGAGCTCCTCGCCATGGTGAAGGCGACGCTGGGCGGTGGCGATCCGTCGAGCGCGGAGCCACGCGTGAAAGGTCATGCCGTGCAGACGTCGGCCGAGGCGGCGGAGCTGGACGGGGTCGAGTCCGTCTGCTCGCAAGGCGTCATCGTCCGGCCGGTCCGGTGCCATCCGATCCGCCAGCGCAACCGCGCGCTCCCACAGCGCCGGGGTGGTCGAGGCGACCTCCGGTCGGCAGCGGAGGCAAGCACGAAATCCGGCCTCGATCGCCGCGTCGAGGGTCGGATAGAATCGGCGATGCTCGGGACGCGCGGGACGGGACGGGCAGGTCGGGCGACACGCGATGCCCGTCGTGGTGATCGCCACAACGAACACTCCGTCCCACGAGGGATCTCGGTCGGTCACTGCCTGAAGCATTGTCCGTCTGGACGGGAGTGCTGGTGTGGTCATGATGCCATTCTACGGGTGATCGGGGTGCTGCCGCCACCGCCGGGTGAACACTGAATTCAGAGCGGGTCGCAGGCTGCCCTTGCCGTTCTGGCGAGGCGCGACTCCCTTCCGGTGCACACCCGCCATGGAGGAGGACACGTGGGCCTGATCGATGTACTCTGGCGACTCGGGGCCGCAACCGTGATCGGTGCGATCATCGGCGCCGATCGTGAGTGGCGGCGCAAGCCTGCCGGGCTCAAGACGTTGGCGTTGGTGGCCCTCGGTGGGGCGTTCGCACCGGTGGTGATTCTCGCCAACGGCAGCCCGGATCCGAACCCGATGTCCCGCGTGATCCAGGGTGTACTGACCGGGGTCGGATTTCTCGGTGCGGGAGTGATCATGAACCACCGACAGGACGGCAATGTCGAGGGGTTGACCACCGCGGCGGCGATCTGGCTGGTCGCCGGGATCGGGGTCGCGTGCGGAGTGGGGCTCTACATGCAGGCCAGCGTGGCGACGGCAATCGCACTGGCGGTCCTGATTGGTGGCCGTCGTTTCGAGCGGCGGTTCCTTGGCAACGGCAACGGGTCGTCGCAGTCGGGTACCTGAGTCGGCTCCGACTGCGACGAGTACCGATTCACCCGTCGACGGTGATTTCCCGGATGCCCTGGGAGATCCCGTCCAGGAGCACCTCGATGCGATAGAGTCCTGCGCTGATCGACGCCGCGGCGGGCAGCGTGGCCGTCATCTGTGCCGTCCCATCGGCCGCCGGCTCGGTCGCCGTGATATCCACGGTCTCGAGTACCTTGTCACCGCTCAACAACCGTACCGAGATTGGCGTGCCGGTCGGGACGTGTGACGCGCCGATCGCCACATACAATGTGTCACCGTGCGGGAATCGCTCGACGCCACCACCCATGATGCGCTTGTTCTCATCGAGGGCGCGGCCAATGTCGATCGAGACGACCCGTGGCGAGGCCGGGACATCGATCACGGCGACGTTCGCGGAATCCTGTTTCCCCGCGTCATCGGCAGCCTTGTCGCTACAGGCGACCGAGAGGACGAGGGCGAGGGGCAGGACGAGGAAGGACTGGCTGATGCGTGACATGAAACGAGACCCCCATAGAGGTGGACAGTGAGCCGCACGACCGAAAATAGCGGGAAGACCGGCGGTCTGGTGATTGAGGTGGTCGGCCCTTTGGTTGACGACCGGGGCCTGATGGTACGCACGTACGCGGAGATCCTGGCCGGCGAAGGACTCGTGCTCCGCCCGGGAGCGGTGGAGCAGGTGACAGGTGCGTCGGTCGATTGGGCCCTCCGGACCCTGCTCGAGGGCCATGGGCGGCACGATGTGCTCGAGCGCGTGCCGGAGCTCGAGCTCAGGATTCGGCGGGAGTGGGAGGGGTTCGCCTCGTCGGGATTGTTGCGGGCGGCACCAAAGGCCGAGTCGGCGTGGGACCGGGTCCTCAAGTCCGGCCTCCCAGTTCTGCTGCTCTTTGGGGGTGACCCGAGTTCCGTACCGGAGCTGCTCTCCGGGCTCGGGCTCTCACAGGATCCGCGGGTCGAGGTGGGTGGCAGCGGGCCGACCGGGCTTCCCCGTTCGGATGCCATCAGCCGCTGGTTGGCGGCCGCCGACCTCCCCGCGGCCTCGGTACGAGCGGCAGTCCGCAGCCCCTCCGCGGCACTCGGGGCCGGCGGTGCCGGACTCGGGGAAATCTGCTTTATCGGCGTGCCGGGCACAGTCCATGGCATGCTGCCGGTCGATGCGACGGTCCAGGATCTTGAGGCATTCGTGGAACGTTGATCCTCCATCGCTCATCCTTCATCCTTCATCGTTTTGTGGGGGTAAATCCGATGCCAGCTGCCCCATCCCGTTTCCGTGCCTTTGCGAAGTGGACGTCTCGGGCGTCCGGCCGACCCGCGACGTTTGTCCTCGCCCTGCTGGTTATCGTCGTCTGGGCCGTCACCGGTCCGCTCTTTCATTGGAGCGACACGTGGCAACTGGTGATCAACACCGGTACGACCGTTGTGACGTTCCTGATGGTCTTCCTCATCCAGAACACCCAGAATCGCGATGCGGAGGCGGTCCAGGTCAAGCTGGACGAGCTGATTCGGGCGACCAAGGGCGCGCACAACCGGCTGCTCGATCTCGAGGAACTCGAGCAGGAAGATCTCGAGGCGATCCACCGTGACTACGAGGAGCTGGCCCGCCTGGCCCGCCTGCAGGGGCATGATGACACGGACCAGCCCGAGGTGTCGCAAGGGACGACTCGCGACGCCTGACGAGCAATGCTGGACGCCGGTGAAGGCTCAACGCGCAGGGATGACACGTTGAACCTTCAGCGTTGCGCGTTCAGCGGCCACCGTCCTTCAGCTTCAGCGGAACCCGACATTTCCGGCCACGATGTCGCACTCGGACCCGGTCGATTGCAGCGCGTTCGTGGCGTCCCAATAGAACGTGGTCGATCCCGGGACATGGAGCGATGCGCTGAGTGTGATGATTTGATTCTGACTGTAGCCCCGAGCCTCCACTGCCGAGGGATTCGTCGAGGCGAAGGCCCAGACGGGATCTTCTGCCGGCGCCGCGTCGGTGCCATGGGCCGTGATCGGGGCGCCGTTGATATCCTTGAAAGCGACGCTCTCGTTACCGACACGGTACGTGTCGTGTGTGTAACTGGTGCCGCCGATGCACACGCCCTCGGTTGTCGCCGGTACGAACTGCAGCAAGTCGCTGATCCGCATGGCCAGGCAGGGATAGGTTCCGTCGGGGAGGCCCGCGACCCGGACAATTTCCGGGTTGGTCTTCATGTCGAGCCGACGCGCGGGACTCGCCGTCAAGACCGAGACATACGGACCTGAGCAATCCGTGTTCGACGACAATCGGATTTCGAAGAACGCCACGGAGAAGACGCTGGGGTCCACGTTGAGTTGCGACAGCGACGAGGCCGTCACGGAACCCGATCCGCGAACCACGAACTCGCCGTTGCTGTCACCGGGACCTGTGCTCTTGGAACCGCAGGCCATAAACGCGGCGGCAAGCGGGAGGAGCAAGAGGGAATGGGCCTTGTGCACCAAGAACACTCGCTTGTTGAGGGTATGCGGAGACTAGCCAGAATTACTGTGGTCTGCCAGTCCCGCGGTGTTGCGTGTTGGAACGGTCACCGTTCATTCTCAGTTCGAGGCCGCGGCGCCCGCCCGTGCTCCTTGAGTGCTCGTGTCAGGACGAATTCCACCTGTGCGTTGAACGAGCGCAACTCGTCGGCGGCCCAGCGCTGGAGTGCTGCATGCAGCGCCGGATCGAGCCGGACGAGGACCGCCTTGCGTTCGGCCACGATTCAGTGGTGGAGTGTGCCGGTGTTGATCACCGGGTGCATCGGTTGGTCAGTGCAGAGGGTCACGAGCAGGTTCGACACCATCGAGGCCTTGCGTTCGTCATCAAGGACCACGATCCCATCGCGCTCGATTTGCGCGAGGGCCATGGCGACCATCGAGACGGCACCCTCGACAATCTTCTCGCGCGCCGCGATGATGGCGCTCGCCTGCTGACGCCGGAGCATGGCTTGGGCGATCTCGGGTGCATAGGCCAGGTGCGTGATCCGTGCCTCGAGTACCTTGATCCCCGCCTTCTGCAGCCGGTCCTGGACCTCGTGTGCGAGTTGCTCCGAGATGTCGGCGGCATTGTGGCTCAGCGAGACCACGTCGGGGGTGTGGGCGTCGTAGGGATACTGCGTCGCCAGCGACCGCACCGCGGATTCACTCTGCACCCGCACGTAGTCCTCGTAGTTGTCCACCTCGAAGAGCGCCTCGGCGCTGTCGAAGACCTGCCAGACCACGACGGCCCCAATCTCGACCGGGTTGGAATCGAGGTCGTTGACCTTGAGCTTGGCGGTCTCGAAGTTACGGACGCGCAGTGAGACCAGCTGCTTCGCCATGAAGGGATTGATCCACCAGAGCCCAGGCTCGCGGACCGAGCCCTTGTACTTGCCGAAGAGCGTCAAGGCCTTCGCGTTGTTCGGTTGGATCGCGAACAGCCCGGTCAGGCCGATCAGGGTAACGAGGCCCAAAAGGATGCCAAGGACCCCTTTGATGGCATTCTCCTCGCTGACCCCGCTGACAAGCACCGCGACCGAAAGGACCGCCACGAGGAGCAGGACGAGAAGGGCAAAGACTCCGTTGGTTGCCTTGCGAGTGACTTCACGAATCATGATCGGATCCCCGTTGAAAGTGACATCGAAATGATATCACAATGCCATCATCTTAGCAATGGCTGATCTCGCCGGTCGCCGATCCGGCTGGCTCCTGCTCAGTTGGATGGGACTTGTGGTGGCGGCCATCGTGCTGGCGCCGTTCACGTTCTCGACAGACCTGATACGGACCGCCCGCTGGGAGAGTCTCGCGACAACCGAGCCTCGCGATGTCCTGCTCAACATCGTCTTGTTTCTGCCGCTGGGCTTTCTCCTCGAGCGGGTCGGGGGCGGCAAGTGGACCGTTATCGGCATCACGGTGGTCGGACTGCTGGCGTCCCTTGCGATCGAGACCGCTCAGATGATGCTGCCTGGTCGCTACAGCGCGGTCACCGACATCCTCTCGAATGGGCTGGGCGGCGGGCTTGGTGCCCTCGCCTCGGTGCATGTTCGCCGTCGCATCGGCGAAGGGGGTGTTCTGGTCTCGCGGTTCTTCCTCGATCTCCCACTCGTGGCGCTCGCCTGGATGCTCGTTCCGCTGGCCTGGCTCTTGGCGATCGAGGGGCTGTTCGTCACGGATCGAGTCTCGCTCACGCTGGCGGTCTCGGCCGGAGCCGGGGCGGCCTTGGCCGCCGCAGGTCGGAGCGGAGCGGTTGGTGGCAAGGCGCCCCGCGGCCCACGGCTCGCACGGGTGGGGCTCGCCTGGGCGGTGGTGGCGCTGCTCCCGCTGCTGATCATCCGTCCGGGGTGGGGGAGCCTGGCGGTCGGTATCCTCGCCGTCAGTCTCTTCGGCGGCGATCGATGGTGGGGACGGCGGACGCGGACCGAACGACGGGTCGAGCCGTCGGCCGTCTTGGTCGTCCTGGCCTTGCTGTTGCCCTGGTTCGTGACGACTCCGCCGAGCCTCGGGTCTTTGTCATGGCATGGCGGCGGCGACGCGACACAGGCTGACACCCTCGCCTTGGTGGAGGTCGTGGTTGGCTATGCCACACTCGGATTCGCGCTCGCCGAGCAACGGGGGCGTGAAGCGCGCGGATGGGCATCGGGAACGGCCCTCGCCGTTCTCGTGACCTGGGTGCTGGGTGGACCCCTCGTCGGAGGTGCCACGACCGCCCGACTCGCTCTCCTCATCCTCGCCGCGATCGGCGGGGCGTTCCTCTATCGGCAGCAACGCGCCGATATCCTCGTGCTGATCCGACATGCCGGAGACGAATCGGTTGCAACCCGACCCTGACGACCCTCGCCGCCTGACAGGTATTCTCCCGCCCCCGGAGCCCGTGTGCGCATTGCCCCGCTAACCCGCATGTCGAACGCTCACCGGCTGCTGTCCGTGTGCATCCTGCTGGGGGCGTGCCACCCGACTGATGGTGTCCTCCCTCCCCCACCGCCCCCCCCGACGCCACCCTTCATGGCGTTGTCGACGGTGGTCCAGGGTCTCACGGACGCCTCGCTGCTGGCGGCGTACACGGATCAGTCCGGGACACCCTGGGTTGGGTCAAGCGCCGGGGCGGTCCTGACGCGGACCGGAGGGGTCTGGCACAGCGAGCCACTCCCGGGCGGTGGACTGGTCACCGGCATTTGGGGAGGGGAAGTGGGAGAGCTCCTCGCTACCGTCGGCACCGATCTGCTCGAGCGTGACGCCGAGGGGTTGTGGCACCCGCTGAACGTGGCGAGCGGCGGGAATATCCTGCTGGGCATCTGGGGGCTCTCAGCAACCGACGCCTGGGTCCATGGGGTCGGCGGCACCATCCTTCGGCGGACAGCAGCCGGGTGGGTGCCCGCGACGACGGGCACGACCGAGGAGATCTGGGGAGTCGCGGGTCGGGCGTTGGACGACCTGATCGCCGTCGGCCAGAACGGGACGATCCTCGAGAGCCGGGACAGCGGCGTCACGTGGGTCGGACAGTCCTCGCCCACGATGCGGACCCTGTTCGCTGTGGCTGCCGCGCCGGGCGGCCGGATGGTCGCCGTCGGGAGCGGCGGGACGATCATTGTCCGCGACGGCGACACCTGGCAGCAGGTCGTTTCTCCGACCCCACTCAATCTCTTCGATGTGACCGTGGCGTCACCGGGACGGTTCACGGTCTTGGGCGATGGAGGCACGTTGCTCGAAGGTGACGGCTTCACGTGGCAACAGGCGGAGGTGCGCGGCGCCCGCGAGAACCTCCGCGCGGTCACCGGTCCTGCGGGGCATCGCACCGCCGTGGGTTGGGCCGGCACGATTCTCGACGAGGCGGCTGGCTGGGGAACCGCCCTGGCGGGGGGCTCCCTCTACGGCGTTCACGTTCCCGCGAGCGGTCCAGCGCTCGCGGTCGGAACGGGGGGATTGGCGTACGAGCGGCAGGGGGGGGGGTGGATTCCGGTCTACATCCCGACGCCGGCCTCGCTCTACGCGGTGGCGGGTCCCTCGGCGAGCGATCGGATCGCCGTGGGCGACAGCGGAACCATCATGCACCAGCAGGGCGGTGCATGGACTCGCGAAATTTTCGCGACCGGCGCGTTCCTGCGCTCGGTCTGGTACGACGGGACGCACGCCCTGGCGGTCGGGCGCAGTGGCACGGTGCTGGCGCGTGAAAACGGGAGTTGGCGATCGATCGCCAGTGGCACCACCCAATTCCTTCGTCGGGTGGCCGGCGAACGCTGGGATCGCCTCTATGTTGTCGGCGACAGCGGTACGGCAATGGTGTGGGACGGCACGAAGCTCGCCAATCTGTCGGTCAGCACGGAGCAGAATCTCCGCGGCATCCTGGTCTCGGGCGAGCGCGACGTGTGGTTCGTCGGCGACCTCGGCACGATCATCCGCGGGGAGGGCACCGGCTGGACACCGCAATACTCGCCGACCCTCAACGACATTCGCGGCATCCGACGCGTGGGTTCTTCGTACTACATCGTCGGCGATTTTCGGCAAGTGTACCGGTTGGACGGTACGACGTGGACGTCGATCGGAGTGCAAGCACCGGGTTTCTGGCTCGATCTCGCGGGCGACACCGAGTTGGTGGTGGTTGGCGAGCTCGGCCGAATCGACGAGGGTCAGCGCTGAGTCAGGGGCTGAGCAGCGCCACCCCGTAATGCGTGAGCAGGCGCGTCCAGGCGCTTCGTGGCATAAGCGTCAGTGCGGTGGCCACGGCATCGGTCATCGCGGCATCCGGACCGATCACGCTCACCTGGAGCGCGGATTCGCTGCCGCGACCACTGGCCAGATCGATCACGTGCGACGCGCTGGCTCCGTCGGGCGCGGGAATCGATTGTGCCGATGGCCCGGACGTCGAGACGGCGACATTGTGGAGTGGCAGCACAGTGTCGCCCTGTTCACGCACGACTCGAATCTGCCACCCACGGCTTCCCTGCGGTGCCTCACCCAGTACCATGTCGCCTCCCGCTTCGATCAGAAACCGCGGATGGCCATGTGCGCGCAGCACAACCGCGGCCTGTTCGAGGATCCATCCCTTGGCGATCCCACCCAAGTCGAGCTGCATCCCCGACAGGTCAAACCGGATCCGATGGCGGGCCGCGTCGAGATCGACATGCGTCCACCCGACCCGCGCGCGCGCGTCGTCGCGGGCGCTATCGCTTGGCGATACACCGGTCGACCGCTCGAGTCGCCAGAGCTGGGTGAGGGGACCGACCGTGGGGTCGAATCGACCGTTGGTCCGCTCAGCAACATCGAAGGCCAAGGCGAGCACGGCGGCCAAATCGTTCGAGATCGGGTGCCAGACCCAAGGAAGTGCGTGGCCGAGCCTCGACAGCTCGCTCTGGGGTCGCCAGTCGCTGAACACGAGGTCGAGTGAATCGACCCGGTCGAAGACCATTCTCGCCAACCGGCCGGCATCGCCGCCCGCCGTGGTGTCGAGGACGATCCGGAATTCCATGCCCAGATGCACCTCGCGGAATTCCTGCAACGAGGCGTGCCCCCCCTGTCCCGACAGGGTCGACGGGTGCAAGTTGTGGAGGAGGCCGGCCAGTCCGAGCGCGACGTGCGCCCACTTCAACCTGTGCATTCCATGAACCTATCTCATTGGGCGGTCGCACTCACCTGTGTCGCCATGCCCCTCTCGTCCCAGACGTCGAGTCCCGCCATCAGCGACTCGTTGCCTGGGCAGCGAGTGCGTTGGGAACTGGTCCGGATCCCGGCAGGTCGAACGATCGACCCGGGCACCGGCACGTCGGTCCTGGTGCCCGCGTTCTGGATCGGCCGAACCGAGGTGCCGTGGGAACTGTACGACATTTTCTACCTGCGATTCGATATCCCTCGCGCGGATCGGGCCTCGATCGACGCGACGACGCGACCCTCCAAGCCGTATGGGGCGCCCGATCGTGGCTATGGACATCGGGGCTATCCCGCGATCTCGCTGACCCATCGTGCAGTGGTCGATTTCGCGGCCTGGTTGAGCGGGAAGACCGGGCACACGTATGCGGTGCCGACCGAAGCGCAGTGGCAGCGGGCCGCCGAGCTGTCCGTCCCTCGCGGCACGGTCCCGGCCACGGTGGCCTGGGCAGCCGACGTCGCGGAGGGTACCACCCATCCGGTGGCGGCACTGGCCCCCGATGCGCTCGGGCTATACGATCTATTCGGCAACGCGGGTGAGTGGGTGACGAGCTCCGATGGATCAGGGCGGATACGCGGCGGCACCTTCCTCGATCGCCGCGACTCCGTGAGTGCCCGAACCCGCGCCACCCAGCAGCCGTCGTGGAACAAGACCGACCCACAAATTCCCAAGAGCCGCTGGTGGCTCTCCGATGGTCCCTTCGCCGGCATTCGACTTGTGAGGATTCCGTGAGCACAACGCGCAGAAACTTCGTCGCCGCCAGTGGTGCCGCCTTGGCGGCCGCCGCGCTTCCTCGACGTGCCTTCGGCATCGGACGCCCCGATGCCGATCCGATCCGGATCGGGGTGATCGGCTGTGGCGGCCGTGGCACCGGTGCGGTCCAGAACGCCCTGACCGCGAGCGAGAATGTCTCGCTGGTGGCGATCGGCGATCTCTTCCCCGACCATCTCGCCGCTGCGCGGGCCAACTTCGCCAAGGTGGCGAACGACAATGCCGATTTCGCCTCGAAGTACAAGGTCACCGACGATCACTGCTTCACCGGCTTCGATGCGTTCCGACAGGTGCTCGCCACCGACGTCGATCTCGTCATTCTTGCGACACCGCCGGCGTTCCGGGCTGAGCACCTGACGGCATCGATCGCCGCGGGCAAGCACGTCTTCATGGAGAAGCCGGTCGCGGTCGATGTGCGCACCGCGTTGCAGGTGATCGCCGCCGCCGATCAGGCGGCCACGAAGGGACTTGCGCTCGTGGCGGGAACGCAGCGCCGGCATGACCCGCGCTACGTCGAGACCATCCGCCGACTGCACGACGGAGCGATCGGTGATGTCATCACCGGCCAGGTGTACTGGAACCAGGGTGGCCTCTGGAGTCATCAGCGGCAGCCGGACTGGAGTGACACCGAGTACCAGCTCCGGAATTGGCTCTACTACACGTGGGCGTCGGGCGATCACATTGTCGAGCAGCATGTCCACAACATCGACGTGGCCAACTGGGTCATGGGTGCTCACCCGATCCGGGCCCTCGGCATGGGTGGCCGTCAGACCCGCACCGATCCCCTGTACGGCCAGATCTTCGATCACTTTGCCATCGAGTTCGAGTATGCCGATGGTCGGCGCGTCTCGTCGATGTGCCGACAGCAAGACGGCACGGCGAGTCGGGTCGGCGAGCACTTCATGGGGACACGCGGCACCAGCAACGCCTACGACACCATCGCGGGTGCCACCACCTGGAAGCACGCCAAGCTCGACATCGATCCGTACGTTGAGGAACATCGTGATCTTGTGGTGAGCATCCGTAATGGCAAGCCGCTCAACGAGGGGCGCCGCATCGCCGAGAGTACGCTCACTGCGATCATGGGACGCGAGTCCTGCTACACCGGTCAGGTCGTGGCGTGGGATGAACTGATCGGCGCCAACCTCGCGATCCTCCCCGAATCGTTCGCACTCGGTCCGCAGGCCGTCCCGCCGGTCCCGACGCCGGGCGAGACGCGCCTGGATCGTGGCTTTACCGAGGGCTGGTAGGATGGAGCGCCGAGATTTCGTGGCCAGTGTGGGTAGCGTGGTGGCAGGTGTCGGCGCGGCATCTCGCACGAAGACCCCGCCGCTCGCCGAGGGGGCGAGGGCGGGGTGGGGCGCTCGAGCGTCCGGTGCCCCATTCACGATGGACTATGCGCCCCACTTCGGGATGTTCCGGAATTCGGCCGGTGACGACGTGGTCGCGCAACTCGAGTACATGCACGATCAGGGATTCCGCTCGATGGAGGACAACGGCATGCGGGGGCGGAGTGTCACCGACCAGGAGCGGATCAGCGCTGCCATGTCGCGACTCGGCATGCGAATGGGCGTGTTCGTCCTCAATCCCGAGACGGCGTGGACCACGACCTTCGCCGAAGGTACCGACGAATTCCGCGAATCATTCCTCGCCGATACGCGCGCCTCGATCGAGGTGGCCAAGCGTGTCAGGGCGACGTGGATGACGGTGGTGCTGGGCACCGAGGCACCGCGGCTCGAACCGGAGTATCAGACCGCGCGCGCCGTGGAGATTCTCCGGGCCGCGTCGGCCCTGCTCGAGCCGCACGGATTGGTCATGGTGATCGAAGCGCTCAATCGGCGGGACCATCCGAGTCTCTTCCTCAAGCGGATCCCGCAGGCGTACCAGATCTGTCGCGCTGTCGACTCGCCCTCGTGCAAGATCCTCTTCGACATCTACCACCAACAGATCACCGAGGGGAACCTGATCCCGAATTTCGACGCGGCGTGGTCGGAGGTCGCCTACGTCCAGGTCGGCGACAATCCCGGTCGGCTGGAGCCCGGGACCGGCGAGATCAATTTTGCGAAGGTGTTCGAGCATCTTCACACGAAGGGTTACACGGGCATCATCGGGATGGAGCACGGCAATTCGCAGAAAGGCGTTGACGGGGAGCGTGCGGTGATCGAGGCGTATCGGCGGGCGGATCCTTCCTAAGGCGAGAGGCAGCGATTCCGTTCGTCATGGACCAAACCGCGCCCTGATGGCCGCGGCTCGGCAGCTCTCGCCCTACTCCAGCAGTGGCCGCTGCGGCGAGACCACGCGTGCGATCAGGATCCCCGCCGCGAGCGACACCGCGATCAGTCCCATCCGGAATACTCCTTCGATGCCGGGTAGCACACCGGCGGTGTTCAGCATGCCGGTGAGTGATCGCAGTCCGATGCTGCCGGGGACGAGCAGCAGCAGCCCCGGCACCAAGGTGATCTGCGACGGTCGATTGGTGAACCGTGCGTACCACTGACTCCCCATTCCGGTGAGGAGCGCTCCACCGAATGCGCCGAGCTCGGGACCGAGGAGCTCGGCTCCGAGTCGCGCCCCCACGAACGCCACGCCGCCGGCCAGAACGATCCACGGCGCGTCGCGCCACTCGGCCTTGAGGAGCACCACGAACGCGAGCGGTGTGAGGATCAGCGACGCCACGAGCGTCCAATCGGGTAGTGCGACGGGTGCGATATCCGGGATGGCCCCGAAGGTGAGTGTCACGAACTTGGTTCCGAACGCGATCCCGAAGACGATTCCCATCAGCAGCACGAACGCGCCCATGAGCCGGGCGGTACCCGAGGCCAGATGCCGGGTCGAGAGCTCGGTGATCGCCGTGGTGATCGTGAGACCCGGGATCAGGATGATCACGCCGGCGAGGGTGGCGAGAAAGACCGACACCGGGGCACCGGCCACGGCGAGGAGGGCGGCAATGGCCGATGCGTTGAAGGCGGCCACCGGCTCGAAGATCCGGCCGAGGGCGGGGTGGCCGCCTGCACGACGAGCGAGCAGGCCGGTCAGGAGGCCGATCACCAGTCCCACCCCCATCTCCCAGAGCCCGCCGCCGAGGAAGCGCGCTGCGCTGCCCGAGGCGAGCCCGAAGGCGAGAGTGGTCAACACCCGGCCGTAGAGCGGTGGAGCCTGATCCAAGCGGTCGATGGCCGCGCTGCCCTCGGCGGGTGTCATCTGGCCGCTCAGGACGTTCCGGGCGATGCTGTCGACTCGGGCCAGCTTCCCAAGGTCTGAGTCTCCCGGTTCGACCCGGATCATGAAGGTGCGCTGGTCGTCCTGGGGCCCGAACGAGGCCATGATCGAGGTCGGCGTCGAGAAGAACTGGCCGATGATGCCGAGGCGATCGCTGGTCAGGATCAGCGCCTCCTCGAGTCGGGGGGCCGAATAGCCCGACGTATGTAGGGCACGCCCGAGCTGGAGGATGAAGGCGACGCGCGGGTCGGCGTTGGAGAGCGAAGCGGCAAACGGCACGCCGTGCGCTGGGGTCCAGCCGGTCCAGGCAGTGCGGTGACGGGGAGGGTACGCGTCCCCCTCAGGCGGTAGCGGCAGATTGCTCACGCGCGGTATCATAGACGAGACTCAAGGAGAGGCCAATGCGCTACCCGATGATTGCGAGTTTCCTGGTGGGGATCCTGTCCTGTGCCACCAACCCGGTCAGCGGCCGTCGCGAGCTGTCGCTCGTGAGCGAGTCGCAGGAGATTGCCATGGGGCAGTCCCTGCTGGCCGGCACGCAGCAGGAGACCGGCTTCTATTCCGATGTGGCGCTCAATCGGTACGTGAGTGAAATCGGTCAACGAATGGCTGCGGCCTCCGAGCGACCGGAGCTGCCATGGGAGTTCCATGTTGTCGATGACCCGGCGGTCAACGCGTTCGCGGCCCCCGGCGGGTTCATCTTCATCACACGGGGGATCATGGCGTACCTCAACTCCGAGGCAGAGCTCGCGGGGGTGATGGGCCACGAGATCGGACACGTGACGGCGAAGCATTCGGTCTCCCAGCTCTCGAAGCAACAACTCTTCAATGTGGGGCTCATTGCCGGCGCGATCGCCGCCCCCGAGATCGCCAACAGCGGGGTCGGGCAGGCTGTGCAGGCGGGGGGCGGGCTCCTCTTCCTCAAGTTCGGTCGGGATGACGAACGCCAAGCCGACGCACTCGGCCACCGCTACTCGCTCATGCAGCACTACGACGTGCGCGAGATGCCGAAGACGTTCATGACCCTGCAGCGGCTGAGCGAGCAGAGCGCCTCGAGCAATCGGGTGCCGGGCTTCCTCTCCACCCACCCCGATCCGGGTGACCGCGTGGCGGCCACGACCCGCTGGGCCGACACCATCTCGAGCTACGTCGGACTCGAAGTGGATCGCGATCGCTACCTCGACCATACCGAGGGGCTGGTCTTCGGGGACGACCCGCGTCAGGGCTACTTCGCGAATGGCTGGTTCCTGCATCCGGAGTTGCGATTCCAGTTCATGCTTCCCGACGGGTGGCAGGGCGTGAATCAGGCGAGCCGTGTCGTGCTGGTCGAGCCGAACGGACAGGCACAGGTGGAAATCTCCCAGGTACCGTTTGCCACCGCACGGCAGGCCGCTGACAGCTTCGCGCGTCAGGGTGGGGTCCAGGTGCAGGGAAGCAACATGACGCCGGTCAATGGGCTCCCGGCAGCGACGATCGCGTTCGCGGCGACGACGCAGGATCAGCAGCAACTTCGTGGTCAGGTGGCCTTTGTCGAGTATCGTGGCAGCGTGTATCGCGTGCTCGGCCTCACCACGGCGGCCGGAGCGGGCACTCACGGTGGCACGATCGTTCGAGTCCTGGGGTCGTTCGGTCCCACGGCGGCCAATCAGGTCTTTCAGCGCGTGCGCGAGATCCACGTGCTCACCCTGCCAACGGCGCAGACCGTCGATCGTCTGGCGAGCGCAAGCGGTGGCGCCGCGACGGCGGCCGAACTCGCGCTGATCAACAGTGTCGATCCGGGCACCATGATCCCGCGCGGCCGCAAGGTCAAGACGATCCGGTTCCGTTGATGCGGCGTGCGCTCGCCATGCTCTGCCTCGTCGGATGTTCGAAGGGGGGGGATAGCTCGCGTGCGGCACGTGCGGCGCTCGAGGCCCCCGAGAAACCGGCCTCGATCGAGGTCACGCAGGCGGTCGACGCCGCGGTCCTGGCCCTGGTACCTCCCGAATCCGGTCTGCCGTCCGAGGCCCGAGCGGTGCGCGACCTCTATGCCAACGAGACGGACCACCTCGTCTGGTTCAACAACACGACAGCACGTCCGGTGCTCGACTCGCTGCTGGCGACGCTTCGGGATGCCGGGCGACACGGGCTCGACCCCGAGGATTACGACGCGACCTCGTTGACGGCGCAGCGCCAGCTGATCGACAGTGCCGGGACGCCGTCGACGCTGGCGGCACTCGATGTCGGTGCGACACGGAGTGCACTCCGGTTCCTGCGGGCACTCGGTGCGGGGCGCGTCGATCCGCGCAGCCAGGACTACCGCGTCGACGCATCCCGACGTGAGCTCGACTACGCCGCGCTGGTCGACAGCGTACGCCGTACCGGCGGTCTCAGCGCCGCCGTCGCCTCGGTGGTGCCCGACTATCCCGAGTACCGCCTCCTGGTGGACGCACTCGCCACGTATCGAGCCAGGGCCAGTGCTGGCGCGCTGCCGGCCGTGCCGGCGGTGGGTCGATCCGGCAAGGTCGAAATGGGCGATTCCACGTGGGCGGGACTGCCCGCGTTGCGCGCGCGGCTCCGCGGCCTTGGGGATCTCGATGGTGATCTGGATTCCCTCGGCGTCTATGACTCCCTGACCGTGGCCGCGGTGCAGCGGTTCCAGGCGCGACACGGCCTCAACCCCGACGGCGTGATTGGGGGGGGGACAATCGCCGCCCTCAATGTGGGTCTCGCCGATCGGGTCACCCAGCTCGAGCTCGCCATGGAGCGACTCCGCTGGTTCCCCGAGATGGGCGACTCGCGGGCGGTCGTGGTCAATCTGCCGTTCTATGAGTTGGCCGCCTACGAGCACGCGCACGCGGAGCCTGCCTTCGGGATGCGCGTGGTGATCGGTGAAAAGGGACGGCATGCCACCCCGGTCTTTGCCGACTCGATCTCCTACCTGATTTTCCGACCGTATTGGCAGATCCCCGCTACACTGGCGGCGCGCGAGCTGGTCGATCCGGCTCTCGCGGACTCGACCTATCTGGCGAGCAATCAGTACGAGATCATCCCCAACCATTCCGACGACGCGACGCCCTTACCGCCGACGCCTGAGCGGCTTGAGGCGGTGCGGGCAGGCAAGCTGTTCCTGCGTCAGCGGCCGGGGCCGCTCAACTCCCTTGGACGGGTCAAGTTCCTGTTCCCCAACAAGGACGACATCTACCTGCACGACTCACCGGCCAGATCGCTCTTCGGCCGTGATCGACGTGCGTTTTCGCATGGTTGCGTGCGGGTCGACGAGCCGGCGCGGCTCGCCGCCTGGCTGCTCGACGACCAACCCAAGTGGACCTCCGACAAGATCCAGGAGTCGATGGCAGGTGCCAAGCCGGTGACCGCCGGGCTCAAGCACAAGGTGCCGGTGGTGCTCTGGTACGCGACGGCCACCGTCGATGGCGACGGCACGGTCCGATTTGCGGAGGATCCATATGGCTACGATGCGCGACTCATGAAAGCGCTCAAACTGGGGAAGGTGAGCTAGGTCAGGCCACGCGCCGTGTCTTCCCCTTCAGGAAGTCCATCAGGATGAACTGGCCGAGCGACATGGGCGAGGCGAAGTACGCCTTGCCGCGGCAGATGCGCGACACCTCCATCACGAACTCGACCAGCAGCCGTTCGCGCGCCAGCATGAAGGTGTTGATCACGATGTTGCTCCGGCGGCACGCCCCCACCTCGGCCAGCGTCTCGCGCAGGATGCGCGGATCGAAGCCACCGGAATTGATGTAGACCTGACCATCGGGCAATGTCAGCGCGGTCGGCTTGCCGTCGGTGATCATGATGATCTGCTTCATCTCCTTCCGCTGCCCCGCGAGAATGCGTCGCGCCAGGGCAATCCCACTGGCGGTGTTCGTGTGGTACGGGCCGACTTGCACGTTCCCGAGCGCGCCCACCGGCACTTCCTCTGCGCCATCGTGAAAGAGCACCACGCGCACGGTGTCGCCCGGGAATTGGGTGCGGATCAGGTGGGTGAGGGCGAGTGCCACTTTCTTGGCAGGCGTAAACCGATCCTCACCATAGAGGATCATCGAGTGCGAGCAGTCGAGCATGATCACCGTCGCCGCGGATGAGCGATACTCGCTTTGGGTGATCATCAGGTCGGAGTAGTCGAGCGGGATCGGTGTGCCGATGCCGTGCTTCCCGATGGCGTTGAGCAGCGTGGCCGGGACATCGAGGTTGGGCACATCGCCGAACTCCCAGGGCCGTGAACCGCCGTCGCTTTCGATGCTGCTCGCCAGGTGCGGGGTCTCGTGCGCGCCGAACCCAGACTTGCCGATCGCGCCCAGCAAATCGCGAAGGGTCTTGTAGCCGAGAAAGTCGGCGCCTTTCTCACGCAGATCGAAGTGGACCGTTTGGGCCGCGGCGCGCTCCATGCCGCCGGGAAGTTGGTCGGCGGGGATGCTCTGGCCGCCTGGTCCCTTCATGCCGAGGTACCCCTCCGCCATGAGGCGTGCCACGATCTGATCGAGGAGTTGGGCGATCTCCTGCTTGATTGCCTCGTCGCGTTCGGCATCACCGGTTGTGCCGTTCCGGAGAAATCGCAGCATCTCGGGCGTGAGTTGCCCCGATTCCATCAACGCATTGAGGATGGCACCGCGCAGGTCGTCGAGGGAACGGCCCTCATTGGGGTCACCGGGCTCAGCGCCGAACCACGCCGGCATGTCGTTGAAGCCGGATTGGAGCAGGAAGTCACCGAGCTGATCGAGCAGCGATTGGAGATTGAGCTGGTCGGCCAGTCCGGCCGCGTAGCGGGACCACGTGGTGTAGCGCATGATGGAATCTAGACGCGCCGCCGAGCCGTGGCTGTCAAGCCACGGTTTGGTCCGCTTATCCTTGAACCGTGACCAGCCACCCACGCCTCGCCCACGTCACCGCGCAGTTCCGCGCGGCCACGTTCGATGGTCCACTCCGCGCCCTCCGACACCCGGATTTCCGGCGATTCGCGACCGGCCAGACGATCTCGATGGTCGGGACCTGGATGCAGACGATCGCGCTCGGCTGGCTCGTGCTCCAGATGACCGGCTCGCCGTTCGATGTCGGCTTGGTCACCACCCTCAATACGTTGCCGATCCTGCTCTTCACGCTCTACGGCGGCGTGGTCGCCGATCGGGTCGACAAGCGACGCTTCATCATGACGCTCCAGTCGCTCATGCTGGTCGAGGCTGCCGTGCTCGCGTACCTGACACTCAGTGGGCAGGTGACGATCGCATGGATCTGGGGCCTGGCACTCGCGTTCGGTCTCGCCACCGCATTCGAGGTGCCCGCTCGACAATCCTACCTGGTCGAACTGGTGCCACCCGAGGACCTCGTGAGCGCGGCCGCATTCAACTCGACGATCTACAATCTTGCCCGCGTAATGGGCCCGGCGATCGCTGGCGTGATCCTCGCCATCGCGGGCCCGGGTGTCTGCTTTCTGGTCAATGCCGTCAGCTACATCGCCGTCCTCATTGGGCTCAAGCGGATCGAGCACCGGAGTGAGATCCGCTCCCGATTTGGCCGGCCCTCGATTTTCTCTGGCATGCAGTTCATCGCCGCCCGGCCAACCCTCGCCGCGCTGGCGCTCCAGATGGTGCTGGTCTCGGTCTTTGCGATCTCGTTCATTCCGATCTTGCCCGTCTACGCCCGTGATGTGCTCGGTACCGGTGCCTCAGGGTATGGTGCGCTCACCTCGGCGATCGGGGTCGGTGCGGCACTCGGGGCCATTATCGTGGGTGGGGTCGGGCGCCGCGTCCGCCGGAGCCGCATGGCCTCGATCGGCGCGGTGGTCCTCTCACTCGCCACGATCGTGCTCGCGACCCTCAGCGGGCTCAACACGGCCATGCTTTGCCTCGCCGTGGCCGGGGCCGCGATGGCCACTACCGGCATCTCGACCGCGACGTCGCTGCAGCTCGAGGCATCGCCCGAGATGCGCGGACGGGTGATGGCGGTGTATTCGTTCGTGGTGCTGGGACTCGCGCCGATCGGTGCCTTCCAGGCCGGCTACATCGCCGAACACTTCGGGGCCCCCCGTGCCATCGCCGTCAGCGGCACCCTCTCGCTGCTCGGCGTCTTGGCCCTCCGTCGTCGGCTCCTCGTTCCCGCGGAGGCATGAATGTTCATCACGATCTCACGTGAGTACGGTGCGGGTGGTGCCTCGGTCGCGCGACTCGTGGCGGAGACCCTGCGCTGGCGCCTGGTCGACAATCAGGTGGTCGAGTCCGTGGCTGAGCTCGCCGGGATGTCGCCGGCCGACGTGGCACGCCGGGAGGAACGCGGCCCGTCGTTCATCGAACGACTCTCACGGGCACTCGCGCTCGCCACACCCGAACTCCTCGGCCCCGAACCGCTCGCGGTTCCCGAGGCCGAAGAGGCACGACTGGTCAAGCTGACGGAGCAGGTCGTCGCGGACGCCTGCACGGAAGGCAATGCGGTGATGGTCGGACGTGCCGCGGTGGCCGTGCTGGGACGACGGAGCGACGCGCTGCACGTGCGGCTGGTCGCGCCCCATGATCACCGCGTTCAGGTCGTCGCTGAACGGCTGGGTGTCAGTGTCGAGGAGGCACGAAAACAGGTCAAGGTGGTCGATGCGAATCGTGCCCGGTACCATCGCCAGTGGTACAACCGCGCCTGGGAGGACGCCCGGAACTATCACCTGACGCTCAATACCGCCTGGCTGGGATTGGAGCGGAGCGCCGAGTTGGTGGTGGCGGCGGTGGGGGGGGGACAGTCTTAGCCGCGGCGGTCACGCCGCGGGATCCGAAGGAACGGCGCGGAGTCGGGTGAATGCGCGGATATCCCGCGGCGTGTACGGGCTACGACGACGACGGTCGCCGTCGCATCTTCTGCCAGCCGCGCTCCTCTGATCGCGAGATCCGCTGACCGGCCACGAGCGCCTCGAGCACCACCTCCGCGGCGGCTACCAGCATCGCGTCGACATCGGGAACTGCGAGCTCGCCCTTCGCGATCGCCTCGACCAGCCCAGGCACCGTCCGGAACAGAGCCGCACTCGCCGCCACCGACTCCTGGTCGCCCACCTTGAGCGCCGCGCCATCGTCGAACCAGGTGACCGTCCCGTCAAGATCACCTTCCGCGATCCGATCGCCCACGACGCCAAGCGCCGCGCGCCTGACGAGATCGCCCGCCACGACATGGGCGCCCTGCAATTCCCCCTCGTACTCCAGTTCAATCTTGCCGGTCACTGCCGGCAGCGCGGCGTAGATGTCGCCGATCCGAAGCACTGGCACCCCCGCCGCCGGACGCAGCAGGCCACGTTGCTCGGCATTGCTCACCGCGAGTTCGGTCAGCGTGATGGGCAGTCGCTGGCTGACGCCGGCACGCTGGTCGACGCGCTTGTCGCGCCGAGCCTCGAAGGCGATGCGCTCGATCAGTTCGCTCATGAAATCGGGGATCACGATCTCCGTCGCATCGCGAACGAGCCACGCCTCCTGCTGCGTGATCGCCATGCCCTCCTCGACGGCACGCGGGGCATGGGTCCGGATCTCGGAGCCGATCCGATCCTTGAGTGGTGTGATGATCTTGCCCCGCGCCGTGTAGTCCTCCGGGTTGGCGGTGAACACCATCAAGACATCCAGCGGCAGGCGGATCGGGTACCCCTTGATCTGGACATCGCC
Organism: Gemmatimonadota bacterium; assembly: GCA_039933845.1. Classification (GTDB taxonomy): domain Bacteria; phylum Gemmatimonadota; class Gemmatimonadetes; order Gemmatimonadales; family GWC2-71-9; genus Palsa-1233. The sequence goes on along the minus strand of JBDTNH010000004.1, from coordinate 1,613 downwards.
CTCCTCGAGGACGTTGAACAGACCGACCTGGATCTTGCCGGCCAGATCCGGGAGCTCGTTGATCGCGAAGATCCCCCGATTGGCCCGAGGCAACAGGCCGTAGTGCATGGTGAGCTCGTCACCAAGGTTGTGCCCTCCCCGCGCCGCCTTGATCGGATCGACGTCGCCGATCATGTCGGCGATGGTGACGTCAGGCGTCGCCAACTTCTCGACAAACCGTTCCTCACGGTGGAGCCATCCGATCGGGGTGTCGTCGCCTGCCTGCGCGATGAGGTCTCGGGCGGCCCTGGAGATCGGGTTGAACGGATCGTCGTGGACCTCGCTCCCGGCTACCACCGGGATGACCTCGTCGAGGAAGCCGGTGAGGCCGCGGAGAATCCGCGACTTGGCCTGGCCGCGGGTGCCGAGCAGGATGAAGTCGTGGCGCGCCAGGAGGGCGTTGACGATCTCGGGGAGAACGGAGTCGTCATAGCCGACGATCCCTGGGAAGAGGGGCAGCCCGGCGCGGAGCCGCACGAGGAGGTTGGTTCGGAGCTCGCCGCGTACCGATCGGCCGAGCAGCTGGGGGTCGGCCCATGGGGACCTTCGCAGGGCTCCGAGGGTGGCGGGGCGATCGTTCATCGGGTCTCCGGACAGGGATGTGTTGCGAATCGAACCGCGTCGTGGCGACCCGATCTTCGGGTTGTCTTCGCCTCAAATCGGCGGAAGTGATTCATCAGAAAGATGTTACACGCTTGACAGGCATTTGACATGGCGTAACTTGGTGGTCGGTGTATCGGGCGTTTCTGGCCGACCTGCGGCACGGGCCACGGTCACCACAGTCAATCAATACCAAGGGAGAGGCGATGCGGAAGTTCCTGATGGTTGCGGCCGTGCTGGCCGTGGCAGCGTGTGCAGAGAAGGCGCCGGAGGCCGATGTGGTGGACAGCAGCGCGGTGGCTCCGACCACGGAGATGACGCCTGGGCAGATGGTCGACAGCGCCGGTGCGATGATGGACAGCGCCGGCAAGATGGCCGACAGCGCGATCGACAAGATGAAGGACATGACGAAGGATACGTCGCACTCGATGTAATCCGGTCGGTTGTTCGATGCACCGCGACGCCTCGTTCATGCTCTGAACGGGGCGTTCGTGCATTCACCATCCGGCGATCATCGCCTCGGTGAGCGGCAAGTCCCGCACCGAGGCCTCCTGCTCTCCCACGCGCACCGCCTCGCCGCTCTCGACTTCGCGGCGCACCCGGGCCAGAGCCATCCAATGACTCCCGATCCTGGCGAGCGACGTGAGCCGACCGACGGTCTTCCGTTCCACGTCCTCAGCCACGTCCGACGCCGGACCGACCCCCTGGCCAACCACCGCACGCAGGGTGCGATTGGCGTGGCCCCGGAAATGGAGTCGGGCCACCGTCTCCTGCCCGACGTAGCAGCCCTTGTCGTACGCCACGCTCGCCAGTGCATCGAACCGCACCTCCTGCGGGAGAGTCTTGTCGTCGATCTCTCTGCCGACCCGGGGCCATCCGGCCAACATGCGGAGCGCGTCGGCATGCCACGCTGGTCGCAGGGTGTCTCCCCCCCCCGGAGTGTGACCTGGCCCGCTGATCCAGAGGGCGTCGAA
>JBDTNH010000003.1:0-67467 GCA_039933845.1 Gemmatimonadota bacterium | reverse complement strand
GCGGCGCTGGTCGACGCCGCCGATGGCTACCGCGCGCACCTCGCGGCCGATGGCAAGATGATGGTCACGCTCGCCGGCGCGATGAGCACCGCGGAACTCGGCTTGTCATTGGCCGAGATGATTCGGCAGGACAAGGTGCAGATCATCACCTGCACTGGTGCGAATCTCGAGGAGGACATCTTCAACCTCGTGGCGCACGATTTCTACGAGCGCGTGCCGCACTATCGCGACCTCACGGCCGCCGATGAGGAGGCGCTGCTCGCACGCCACATGAACCGGGTCACCGACACCTGCATTCCGGAGATGGAGGCGATGCGTCGGCTCGAGAGCGCGGTGCTCGAGGAATGGGTGGCCGCCGACCAGGCCGGGGAGCGGTACTTCCCGCACGAGTTCTTCTATCGGGTGATCCGATCCGGCAAGCTCAAGCAGTTCTACCAGATCGACCCGAAGGACTCCTGGATGCTCGCCGCCTGCGAGAAGAACCTGCCGATCATCGTGCCCGGTTGGGAAGACAGCACGCTCGGCAACATGTTCGCCGGGCATTGCATCAGCGGCGACGTGACGCACGTGCACACCGTGCGCACCGGCATCGAGTACATGATGACGCTTGCGGCATGGTACCAGCAGGAAGCCACCGGTCATGGGGTGGGGTTCTTCCAGATTGGGGGGGGGATTGCCGGTGACTTCCCGATCTGTGTGGTGCCGATGCTGCACCAGGACCTGCAGCTCCCGGAGGTCCCGGTCTGGAGCTACTTCTGCCAGATCAGTGACAGCACCACGAGCTACGGCTCGTACTCCGGTGCGGTGCCCAACGAGAAGATCACCTGGGGGAAGCTCCGCGCCGACACGCCGAAGTACATCATCGAGAGCGATGCGAGCATCGTGGCGCCGCTGATCTTCGCGCTGATCCTGGATCAGTAGGGGCGCTAGCCGAGCCGCGGGCATCTGCCCGCGGTTGGGTTCGCGACCTAAATACTCCTGATCACGGCTGCCGAGGGGGTGTCGGGGGGCGGCCCTGATCGAATTGCCAGGCGGTGCCGCGGCTGGTGCGACGTGCGCTCTCGAGCGTGCTGAGTGCCTCGCGCACGATGTTGCGATAGGCGGTCTGGGCATCGGACTTGGCCGTCGAGGGAGATGCGATCACGCGATAACCGAAACTCGAGCCTGCCTCGAGGTTCCGAATGCCGACGTGCAGCACGATCGAGTCCGGACTCTCGGACGATGCCCCCACCGTGAGCAGGATGTCAGCCGGAGGTGCCTCGCCGTCCTTGATCGACAGCCTGCCGGTCGGCGCCGCAATGAGATCCCAGCTCGGACTCTCGCCCAGAAGTTCGGTCAGCAAGTGCGCCAGTGAATCCGAGTAGGTCGAGGTCCCCGCCCCGGGGTTCCGGGTCGGTGCACTGACCACCATCACGCGACGGACCGACTCCGATCCCGGGGTGGGGCCGATGCCGGATCCCTGGAAGCGACTGCGATCGAACTCACGCCGCACCGTGCCGCTGGTCTGGGCATTGATTTCCTCGAGTTTGGCCCGGACGAGTGAGTCGGCGATGGCGAGCTGCCGACCGAGGGAGAGGCCCGAATCGACACGCCGCGCTTCGGCCGCGGTCGCAGGTTCCGGGTCGATCTTGGCGAGTTCGTCACGCAACGCGGCCGCGATGGCGAGCGAGTCGGCCCGCGTGAGTGGTCCCTTTCCGCCGAGGAGCGGCTGGCCTTCGTCGCCGTCGCGCGGTGCGCGAACCGGGAGGGTCTCGACCTGTGCCGCCGTCGGCTGGCGCCCCCAGACCCCCGCCCCACTGGCCCACAGCCCGACGCCGATGAGCGACGTCACGGCGACGGCCGCCGCGACCAGCATCCCACTCCTGGTGCGCGAGGTGGCGGCCTTCTCCCCCGAGGTTTCCCGGTGCGCATCGATCAACATCGAGCCACCGATTCCCTCCAACTCGGCGAGCACGGTGGCGGCATCGGCTGGGCGGTCCTCGGGATTCTTGGCCAGTAGCCTGGACACCAGGCTGGCCAACTTCGGCGGGACGTCGGCCCTGAGGATCGCCAACGATTCCGGTGTACGGGTCAGCTGCGCGGTCATCGTCGCCGTCGGCGATGGTGCGTCGAATGGTGAGACGCCGGCGAGCAGCTCGTACATCAAGAGTCCGACCGCGTAGAGATCGACGCGATGGTCGGCCGAAGGATCGGCGGCCAGTTGCTCAGGCGCCATGTAGGCCGGCGTCCCGATCGCCATCCCTGACGTGGTATGGCCCGCGACACCGGTGAACGGCAGCGCCGCCCCGAGTGCCTTGGCCACCCCGAAGTCGGTCACCATGGCGTGCTTGCCGTCGGTAAGGATGTTGCCGGGTTTGATGTCGCGATGGATCACGCCACGCGAGTGCGCGAAGGTGAGGGCCTCGACCACATCATGGACCAGGCGCACCGTCTCGCGGACCCCGAGTGCGCCGTCCTGCTCGATCTTCTCGCGCAACGATGTGCCGCTGATGTAGGGCATGGTGAACCACAAGAGCTCGCCGGCCTCGCCGGCATGGAGCAACGGCACGATATAGGGGTGCGACAGGTGCGCCGCGACCTGAATCTCACGCCGGAACCGCTCGCGATTGAGCCCAGCAGAGAGCTCCGGCGGAAGGACCTTGACCACCACCTCGCGGCCAAGCGCCTGTTCGCGCGCGACGAACACGCGACTCATTCCGCCACCGGTGAGTTCGCGTTCGATCTGGTAGGCGCTTCCCAGCGCTGTGGTCAGGTCGTCCCGAAGCTGGTCTGTCACGCCGTCCGCTGGTTGCTGGAAGTCAAGTCACCCGGGCCCCAGACGAATATACGGATTGGGTCGTCGGGAGGATGAGAGGTGGCGGAGTGGTCGGCTCGCGCGCGGGTGTCTGGCGTCCTCCGACTGAGGATGCGCGGGGAGGTGCCGTGGTTACAGCACGGATCTACTCACGATACCCCTTGGCACGCGCGAGACCGTTCGAGAGGACGAACGCCAACACAAAAGTGCCGAGGAAGGCCAGAATTTGGGCGAATTCGGGGAGGGTGTGCATCAGGGACTCCGGTCTCGGTTGAACGAGAAGTCTAAAGGCGCTTTGGGCTCCCGGAAAGTGCCCGTGGAGTGGGGCGCCCTCAGCCCAGCTCCGGCTCTCGGCCCCGATCAATGACGCTCCAACAGCAGACCGCGACGTAGGTGGAGTGCCCCCGCACCCGCGCCCGAATCGACGATGGTCGGCGTCGCGGGTAGAGCCGTCGCATGACGCGCATCACTGCCACATCACCTTCAGGCCAGATATCGGGGTGCCCGAAGCCGAAAATCGCCAGCATTTCGGCGCTCCAGCGCCCGAAACCTCGGAGGGCCATGATTTCCGCGAGCAGTTCCTCCGCCGGAAGCCCAGCCCATCGATCTCGCGGATCGCCTCCCGTGGCGATGAAGTCGCCCCACCCCCCAATTGCGCGTCGCTTGGCCCGGGAGAGTCCGAGGACCGATGGGGCGTCAAGGGGTATACCGCGGGCCCACTCGGCCACACCCTCGAATGACCCATGGGCGTCGAGCAGTTGGCCCGTGATGGTACGCGCCGCGGCCGTCGAGACCAACTGGCCAACAATGGTCCGGATCGCGAGATGGGTGATTGGCCGAGGGTCAGGAATCTCTCGGGCCACGGGATGGGCGAGTCGGACCAGGGTGTCGAGCTTCGGACAGCGGGCGCTCAGGTCACGGCGCGCCACGCGCCAAGGGTCGCTGGGACGAGTGGTGTGCCCTCCGAGGCGCGTGGCGTCGGGCACGGCTTCCTAGAATTCCACGGTGTTGCTTGGGCCGCAGGCCAGACGATCGTCATCGAAGGCGAAGGTCGCCGAATCGCCCTTGTTCCACCATTCAGTCGGCGGCGACTCCACGCGGTACCGTGCACCGGAGGCCGCGGTGACCTGCGGGAGCGAGAGTTGTGTGTCGGCAACATTGAGGGTGACCCTGGGGTGCTCGCCGCGCCAGTAGATCGCCAGGACCGCGACATCGGGTAGACAGAGGTACTTGATCCGAGCCACTGCGGTGTCCTTGCCCAGAATCAGCGGTGGCGCCACCGGCGGCGCGGTGGGCAGCGGTGGGGCCGATTCGGCCTTGAAGGCGGCGATCGCTGAATCGATCGACGCGGGTCGGGCATCGTCATCGCCAGCGGCGGTGCAGCCGACGAGGCCGGCGAGCATCAGTATCGGGGGCAACATCCGGATGGACATCATCTTCCTCTCGGCAAGTGGGACGCGAAGATTCTACATGATCGTGTCCGGCTACGCGAGACGCGCGCGGTTCAGTTGCTAGTCCACTGTCTTGCGGAACCGCAAGACCGCAAGTGCCACGAACACCACCGCAAATCCGGAGAGCAGGGCAATCTGCGACCAGAGTGCGGAGAAACCGGTCCCCTTGAGCAGGATGCCACGCAGGACTTGCAGGAAGTAGGTGAGCGGCAGCAGGGCACCGAGATACTGCGCGAGGGGTGGCATGGCCTCGCGCGGGAACATGAATCCCGAGAGCAGCAGGTTGGGGAGCAGGAACAGGAATCCGATCTGCATCGCCTGCGCCTGGGTCCGAACGAGGGTGGAGAGCCAGAGTCCGATCGAGAGATTCGCGCCGATGAAGCCGGCCGCCGCGAGGTAGAGCAGCGCGAGCGAGCCGCGGATGGGGACATCGAAAATGAGGGCACCGAGCGCGAGGACGACGGTCATCTGGACATAGCCGACGAGCACGAACGGCAGCACCTTGCCGACCAACAGGGAGGTACGGCTGATTGGCGTGACGACCAGTTGCTCGAGCGTGCCGGTTTCGCGTTCGCGCACCACCGACATGCTCATCACGATCACGAGCGTCATCGAGAGCACCACGCCGACGAGTCCGGGGACGATGTAGGCCGCACTGCGAAGTGTCGGATTGAAGAGCGGCCGCACCGAGACTTCGATCGGCATCGGTCCTGCCCCGCGGGCGCGCAGCACGTTGAGTGCCTGCTGCTGCCCACCAAGCACGGCGCCGCTCATGGCGGCCTGCGAGGCGAGCGGATCGGCCGCGTCGACAATCACCTGGACCCGGGCGGTGCCACCGCGCAGTAGTTCACGGGTGTAATCGGGCGGTACCACGATCCCGGCGGAGATCCGTCCAGCCTCGATCCACTGTCGGATCTCCTCGCGGCTGATGGCATCGGCATAGAACCGGAAGTTGCCGGTGTTGAGCATCGTCTGGATCAGGGCGCGCGAGTCGCTGGTCTTCGCCTCGTCGTACACGGCGGTCGGGAGGTTGCGCACGTCGGTGCGGATCGCAAAACCGAACAGCAGCAGCTGGAGGGCAGGGATCCCGACCATCATCGCGATCATCGGCCGATCGCGCCTGAGCTGGATGAATTCCTTGACCAGCATCGGCCAGACAGGGAGAGCGGCGAGTCGATCCGTGAATCGCTTCACGATCCCTCCGCCTCGTCCCGGTCCTGCAGGGCAATGAACACGTCCTCGACAGTCGGTTGATGGAAGTGCGCCGTGATCTCGTCGGGCGTGCCCAGTCCGATCAAGTGCCCGCGTGAGAGGAAGGCCAGTCGGTCACACTGGGTTGCCTCGTCCATGTAATGCGTTGTCACGAGGATGGTCATGCCGCCTTGGGCGAGCTCGTGGATGATCTCCCAGAAGCGTCGGCGCGCGGCAGGATCGACGCCCGCCGTCGGTTCGTCGAGGAAGACCAGATCGGGCCGGTGTGCCGTCGCACAGGCGAGAGCCAGTTTCTGCTTCCAGCCACCCGAGAGCGTGCCGGCGAGCTGGGATGCGCGCGACGCGAGGCCCAGGGACCGAAAGAGTTCGTCCTGACGATCGCGACGCGCGTCACCACGCAGCCCATATAACCCGGCATAGAACGCGAAGTTCTCGGCCACCGTGAGGTCGGCATAGAGCCCGAACTTCTGCGACATGTACCCGATGCGTCGGCGCACCGCCTCCGGTTCCTTCACGGCATCGATCCCAACGACCGTGATCTGCCCGGAGGTTGGCGGCATCAGGCCACAGAGCATTCGGATCATGGTCGTCTTGCCGCTGCCGTTCGGGCCCAGAACACCGAAGATCTCACCGCGCGCCACGTCGACGGACAGGTCGTCGACCGCGATCAGGTCACCGAACACCTTTCGAAGTGCGACGGTGTGGATCGCGGGCTCGCTCACTCGGGCATCCGGACCGGATACAGTCGGACGGTGGTCGGCATTCCGGGTTTGAATCGATCGTCCGGGTCGTGGATGGCGATCTTCACCCCGAAGAGCAGATCGGCGCGCTCGTCCTCCGAGAGCGCGGTCCGCGTCACATACTCGGCGCGCGGATTGATCGCGACGATCTTGCCGCGGGCACTCGACCCCGCATCGGCCACGCGGATATCAACGCCGGGCGGGACCACTCCCGCTGAGTCACCGATGTGCAGACCACTGAGCAAGCTGGCGGGGACATAGACGCGGACCCACGGCTCCTGCGTCATGCCGAGCCGGACGACAGGCGCCCCCACGGCGACGAGGTCGCCGGGGTCCGCGACGCGGGTGAGCACGATGCCGCGGCGAGGGGCGAGCAGGATAAACTCGCCGGTGGTGGCGTGACGCGCTGCGAGGGTTGCCGCCGACCGATCGACTTCCGCGCGTGCCGCCGCGATCTGGGCGGAGCGGGTGCCCGCCTTGAGCAGTTGCAGCCCATCGCGACTCGCTTCGGCCGTGCGCTCCGCGACTTCGGCGGCGGTCGCCGCCGCCTCGTAGTCGCGTGGCGAAACCGCACCGGCATCCAAGAGTGCCTTGAGGCGATCGCGGTCGCGAGCCAGTCGAGCGGCTTCGGCGATCCTGGCGCGCAGTGCTGCCTCGGCCCCTGCGAGTTCCTCGGGCCTGGAGCCCGCTTCGAGGTCACGGACGCGCGCACGCGCGCCTGCGAGCACTGCCTCGGCAGCCGCAATGTCGGCGACCAGGGTCGGTGCGCCGAGCACCGCGATCGTATCGCCGGCCTCCACGAGTGCGCCCTCGTCAACACGAACCTCCAGGACCCGACCGGCGGCGAGCGATGCCACCTCGATTTCGCGCACCTCGACCGTCCCGCGGAAGGTGAGGTCGGCCGCCGGGTCCGCCCTGCACGCCACGACCAGTCCGATCGCCGTGAGGAACCGCTTCATGTCGCCTCCGGGACGGGCGCGAGCGCCGCCAATGAGAATTGGACCACGTGCTCAGCGAACTTCTGTACCGCGACCGGATCTTTTGCGATGCCGGGTCGGTCGAGGATGCGTTCGATGGCGGGTCCAGCGATGCAGAACCAGTTGACTTGGGACATCACCGAGACCGCGGCGAGCTCTGGTTCGAAGGCAGGGTTGAAGCTGCCGGCGGCCTGCCCGGCGCGGATGAGGCCTGCGATCAGGTCGAGCAGACGACGGGCCCGCTCCTGGAGCACGTCGGTGGCATGGGCCGCCTCGTGATCCGCGAGCTCACGCGCGATGAGCCGAGGCAGTGCCGGCTCGGAGAGGAACAGTGCCGCCTGGCCGCGGATGATCGCGGCGAGGGCATCGCGCGGGGTGGGGGCCTGACTGGCAATCGCCTGAAGCCCATCGGGAAGCCGCGAGACGACCTCGGTCAGGACGGCGTCGTAGAGCGCCTCCTTGTCATCGAAGTAGTAGTAGATCAGCGCGGAATTGACGCCGGCACGCTCAGCGATCGCCTTGATCGTGGTCGCGGCGAGCCCTTGGCGGGCGAAGAGTTCCGTGCCGGCGACCAGGATGGCGCCCCGAGCGTTGGACGGGTTGATCGGCGGATTCATTTCTAATCATTAATTGTTCAATTAACATTTGGCAACCTGCCTGTGTGCTTGCCCTGCTTCCGACCGTCTCTCCCCCCTGGGCACGGGCCGGTTCCCCTGAACCGCCGGATGCCCCCAAATCTGAACCCGGAGTGTGCATGCGAGTCCACGGAATCCTGAAGGTTGCCATCGGCATGATCTTGACGGTCGGCACGACCACCACGTTGAGCGCCCAGACGAGCCGCCTGCATCTGGGCCCCCGCGTCGGCTATAACTTCGATGCCAAGGCCCTCACGGTGGGTGCGCAACTCTCGGTGCCGGTCGCGCGACATCTCGAGTTCTATCCATCGTTCGACTTCCACAATGTCGACGTCGGGTCGCTCTACTCGATCAATCTGGACATCAAGTACCGGATCGCCACGGCGAGTGCCGATTGGCTCTACCTCGGAACGGGTCTCGGGATCACGAACCGCTCGGTCAGAAATGCCAGCAAGTCGGACGCGGGGCTCAATCTCTTCGTCGGTGCAGAGTCGCTCAAGGGCCGCGTCCATCCGTTCGGCGAGGCGCGCGTGACGATCGCCAATGGATCGCAAGCGATGCTGGTTGGCGGGCTGAACTTTACGCTGTAAGCGAGAAGCGAGAAGCGAGAAGCGAGAGATGATGTCTCGCTTCTCGTTTCTCGTTTCTCGTGCTACTCCACCACCGCCCACACCGCGAAGTGATCACTCGCCCAGAGCTCTCCGAATCGGGTGCGATCGATCCCGGCGTCGAGCACCTGCCACTCGCCGCGGAGCAACAGGTGGTCGATCATCCCGCCGGACGGGTCGATGGTCGGCTTGAAGTCGTTGAAGGTGGTGACGGTGTCGGCATCGGGGTGTACGGCACGATACGCGTCGAGCATGCCACCGTCGATCGCCACGGCGTAGGCAGGGTTGGCCTCGTCGGCGTTGAAGTCTCCCATCAGCAGCAATCGTGGTGACGGGGCGGCCCCACCGAATTCCGCGCGCTGTGCCTCCCGTGCGATCAGCGCGGTGCGGCGACGCTGGTACTCCGCCAGAACGAACGCGACCGATCGTTCGCGGCTTTCCTGCGAACGATGATCCAGATGCAGATTGAAGACGTAGGTGCGGTCGCCACTCCTGCGATCCTCGATCAGCGCCCACGTGGTGATCCGCGGCAGCGTGTTGCCCCAGGTCATCGATCCCGGAACATCCGGCGTGTCGGAGAGCCACGTGGTGCCACTCTCCGGCACCAGGAACCGTGTGGTGTCGACGAACAGTGGGGCGAATTCACCCGCACGCTTGCCATCGTCTCGCCCGACGCCGAACTGTCCGTGTCGAGGGAGCGCGGCGCGGAGTGCATCGACCTGGAAGTCGAGTGCTTCCTGCAGGCCGAGCACGTCGGGCGCATGCGTCAGGACGGTGCTGATGACGTGCTCCCGCCGATTGGGCCACGCATTCACGCCGTCATCGGCGGTGCCGTACCGGATGTTGAACGTCATGACGGTGAAGGGTGCTTGCGCCGCAATGGGTGCGGCGCCAAGCGAGAGGGCGAGGCTCCACTGCCAGCGAACCCAACCGCGGCCTGACGACCGCGGCTCGGCCGCGATACTGCCATTCACGGAATCCGACCCACGCTGACACGATAGGCGAAGCTGTCGGCGCTTTCGTAGAGCGAGCTCACCTTGAGGTACACCTTGTCACCCTTCTTGACGATGACGGTGACCGACTCATTGGTGGCCACCTCCTGCAGGTCGTCATCGGCCTGTGCGGTGGGTGTACTGAAGTCATCGCCGAGGTAGAGCTCGAGCGCGATGTCACCAGGCTCACCTTCACCCTCCGTGCGCGTGACAAAGACGAGTGAGCCATCGTCCTGGGCGGTGATGGTGTACCAGTCCCACCGGTCACCCCCGCTCGGGTCAAGCGCGTCGGTGTGACTCTGTCCGACGGTGAGCGGCAGGGCGAGGGACGGGCGCCGATCCGGGTCGGCTGGGACCTGGAATGCCGGTTCCGTGATGTATCCTGCGGTGATGGTGAAGGCACCCGCCTCACCACCGACGCTGCTCACCTCGATGGTCACCGGCTCGACCACGGAGAGTGGCACGCTCAGGAACTCCAGTCCGGGCTTGCCGGCGTAGTCGATGTCACCTGTGCCACCCGGGAGCACCTGACCATCGACATCCATGACGCGGATGCCCAAATCAATCGTGCTGGACACCGCGATCGTGAGGAGCCCCGTGCCGGTGGGCGAAAAACTGTAGCGCGATGGGGTCGACTCGGCGACGCTTCCCTGACCCCGCGTGCCGATCGGGAGCGGCGATGCCTGTGCATGGACGCCGAGGGGGACGAGGGCTGACAGGAGCGCAATCGTGAGCGTGGCGCGCATGGGAGAAAGCTCCGGGTAGAAGTGGGTGCGACACCCAAATCTACCCGGCTGGTGCGGTTACTGGCGGGCGGGCTGCCCTGGCTTCGGCACGGTGGTACGGATGAAATCCCGGATGTCGTCGTTCGCCTTCGCGAGGTCGGGCTTCCGGAGGTACATCATGTGGCCGCTCTCATACCCGATCCACTTCATCCGATCCTGGAATCGCCCACTGGGGTCGATGTTCCACATGGTGTATTTGGCGTCGAAGTACGGCGTGCCGCCATCGAAGTATCCCGACTGCACCATCAAGTTGAGGTAGGGATTCTCGGCCATCGCCTGCTGCAGCTGCTGACCGGTGCGCTCGCCATTCCGGTTCCACGGATTGACCGGTCCGAAGAGCCAATATTCGAGATCGGTCTTCCAGCCGAGCTGATCGCGCAGGTAGTAGTTGATGGCCGGTGCAAAGGCATGGTTCCACGCCACGAGCGCCGGGTCGAAGTCGGGTGAGGTCCCGGCATCCTCGCGATCGAGACCTCGGTAACGTGAATCGAGACGCCCAATCGTGAGACCCTTGTCGCGGAGCAGTTCCTTCCAGAAGAAATCGGTCGGCACCGCCAGGTTGTACTGCTTGACCGCGCCCACACTGAGTCCGCTGTACGTCGCGTAGCGTGTGGCGAGTTGATCACGCTCGGCGGCGGGAAGCGTGCCGCCCTTGGCCATCGCGGGGATCACCTCGTTGAGTGTGAAGGCCTCGACTTCCGGGAGCAATTGGGCCAGGGTCTTCGCCTGAAGTGCCGGCGAGAGTGCCTTGTGGTACCACGCGGTCGCGGTGTAGTAGGGCAGCGTCAGCGCGTCGCCGACGGGGCCGCTTCGTGCCACGCCGAGGTCGGTCGGCGAGACCAGGATCACGCCATTGAGGAACATCCAGTGCGAGCCCTGGAGTCGACCGGCGAGTCCGGCGGCGCGTGTGGTGCCGTAGCTCTCGCCGATCAGGTACTTGGGCGACGTCCAGCGCTCGTGACGCGTGACCCAGGTTTGGAGCCAGCGTGCCAGATAGGCGATATCCTCGTTGACCCCGAAAAATTGTTCGCGCTTGGCGTCGCCCACAATCCGGGAGAATCCGGTGTTGACCGGATCGATGTAGACGATGTCGGCGACGTCGAGAATCGAATTCGGGTTGTCCTGGATGCCGTACGGCTGGACCGGGTACCCCTCGTCGTCGATCTTGAGGATTTTTGGGCCGGTGTAGGCGATGTGCATCCAGAGTGAGCCGGATCCCGGCCCGCCATTGAACGAGATGACCAACGGGCGGGTGCTGTGATCGCCGACCCCCTGGCGCTCGTAGTAGGTGTAGAACATCGAGGCGACGACCTTGTTGTCACTGTCCCAGACCGGCTGTGTGCCGACGGTGACGTTGTAGCTGATCTCCTGGCCCTTGATCGTGGCCTTCAGTCCGGTCCGCGTGATGGTGGAATCGTTCACCACCTTCACGTCATCGTCGGTGCTCGAGCTGGCGCTCTTGGCCGGCGGTGGTGTGGTACCGGATGGCGTGGGGCGACCCTGCGCCGCAAGCGGCAGGGCGAGGAACACGGCAAGTGACAGCGACAGTCGGCGTGAGCGTGGCATGACGATCCATGGCTGGAGGGTGAGGCCCCGAAGGTATCGCGAGATCCGCTGCGCCGCTACTGGCATCGATGTGTGCGTGGGGGGATGATCGGTGCGGGCGATCCCGGCATGCATGGATGGGTGCGTCGGGCAGGGATCCGTGTGTACGGGCGCAACATGTTGCGCCCCTACACCGGACCTGGGCGTGGACGATGGGCTTCGCTGCATGGCGCGGGCGATCCCGGCATGCATGGATGGGTGCGTGGGGGGATGATCGGTGCGGGCGATCCCGGCCATGCATGGATGGGTGTGTCGGGCGATGATCGGTGTGTACGGGCGCATGGCGGCGGGGGGATCTCGTCTTGTCGGACGGATCGGTGTGTACGGGCGCAACATGTTGCGCCCCTACACCGCGATCCTGCCGCAATGCCGAGATTGATGCATGGCGGGGGCGCCCCTGACCGATCCGCCCGCCCCGCCGGAATCATCCCCGCGATCGAATCCATTTCTCCGGATTCTGCGCGACATACCTGCGCGCACGCTCGAGCCCCTCGGCATGCTCGATGACGCGCTCATAGTAGTTGCGATGCCAGACTCGGCCGACCTCGGGCCAGCGTCGGCGAATCAACCGTGTGGAGTTGCCCTTCAGCGATCGCACCACCGCGCCAAGTGAGCCGCTTGTCGCGTCGACAGCTTGTTGCCCGCCGGCCCTCGCGCGTTCGGCTCGACACGGTCGCGTGATGCAGAGGATGCCGTGGATGTGGTCCGGCATGATGACAAAGCCGTCGATAGTGAGGTTGGGGAAGTGCGCGGGCAGTGCTTCCCAGACACGCTGCACAATCCGGCCGCTCCGGGTCAAGCGCATCCTGCGGCGGTCCACTCGTGCCAGGACGCGCCGCCGCTGCCACGTGCCGGTGGTGATGAAATACCAACCCGGTCCGGCGTAGTCCCAGCCGTCGAGGCGAATTGACTGACGATGCGGGAATGGGGTGTGAGGCATGCCTGAGAATGGACAGCGGGAGCAGGAATCGGGGTACCAGCTTCCCCGATACCTACGCCACCCGACGCGTTCGAGCCCCCGTCAGCCGAAGCGGACGGGGGCTCGAACGTTCCCACCGGGACTCAGCTTGAAGGCTTGGCTGACTTCGCCGCAGCGGCCTTTGCCTTCTTCCGGCGACTCCGGACCACACCTGCAACCACGGCTGCGGCGACAGCCGCGCCGGCCGCGACGCGGGCACCCTTGGCGATCTTGGCGCGCTTCACTGCCGTTGCCCGCTTCTTCTGGACCCGACGACCGACCTCGGCCACCGCGGCGGTGGCGGCAGTGGCGGCCACCGCGCGCACGGCCTTCCGGAGCCCGCTCTTCGCGGCACTCTTGACCTTCTTCGCCGTGCTGCTGGCCTTCGTGGTGGCCTCCTTGACCGACTTCTTCGCGGCCTTCTTGACCGACTTCGTCGCGGCCTTCCGTGCTGCGCGAGCCGTCGAGGTCTGCTTCGTCGTCTTCGACGCCTTCTTGGTCGTCGCCATGATGGCTCCAGATCGATGTGAGATGATACCCGGTCCTGCTTGAATCCTACCCGGCCGCCTTCGCTTCCAGCCACTCCGCCAATCCGGGCCACGCCTCGGCATTGTAGGTGGCGACTGTCATGAGGTAGTGTCGGCCTCGATCGCCAAAGGTGGAGACGAGTGATTCGGCCGCAGCACGCACGTCTGCCTCGCTCGCGAGTGGCATCGGCAACTCCTCGGGGATCGAGCCGTTCTCGTGCGCCACCCCCGCTGCGTCACAAAACGCGATCTGGATTTCCGGCTGGAGCTCCACGTACAGGAGCTGCAGGTAGCCGACCTCGTCCTGCAGCGTCTCGAGCTTCCGGCGGACGATGTCGCGGGCCAGTTGCTCGGGCTTCAATTTGCGGAGCGTTTCCGGCCGGAATCCGCCGCCCTTCGCGACGATCCGCATGATGTACGAGGCGCGAGATCCCGAATTTGCCTTGAGGTCCTGGGTGACGAGCATCAAGCGCGTGTCATCGGGCAGCATGCGATACGGTGTCGAACTGGCCAAGCGAACCCCACAGAGAGAAAGCGAGAAACGAGAAGCGAGAAGCGAGAAGCGAGAAGCGAGAAACGAGAAAGCGAGAAACGAGAAGCGAGAAACGAGAAGCGAGAAACGAGGCGACGCTAATCCAGAAATCTCTCTCGTTCGAGCGGGCTGGGCAATGCGCAGGCATCGTCGGCCACCGGGATCCGGTGCCGGTGCCGGGCGACGAACCGATAGATCCCGTCGCGGAGCGGTCGCGGCACGAGCCAGAACACGGTGAGCAGGCGCCACCCGCCACCGAGGTAGCGGAGCACGGCGAGCGTGGCGGCGCTGCGGTGGTATATCCGCTCGTTCGGTGTCCCGGGGTGCTCGGCCCAGAGTACGGTGTCCATGGCGACCAGTTCCGGGTGGCGCGCCAGGATCGCCTGTCCCGTCTGGCCCCGGAGTGGAGCGAACTGGAGGGTATGCCGGTGCTCGTGCTTGAGCACGAACTGGACACTGGCCTGGCAGAAGCCGCAGCTGCCATCGTAGAGGAGGACGGGCGCATCTTGCATCCTTCATTCTAGCTCAAAGTCCGGGAAGGTGGCGTAACGGCGGCGAGGGAGCGATTCTCAGTGATGACCCCACGCCTCGGAATCCTCCTCGTTGTGCTCGTCGGTGCGGCCATCACCTGGCTCGCCTGGACCTGGAACCGCCTCACCGGGATGCGCGCACGCATGCGCGCGGCGTGGGCGAGTGTCGATGCGTTGCTCAAGCGGCGGGCCGACCTGATTCCGAATCTGGTCGCCGTGGTGAAGGGCGCCATGGACTTCGAGGCCGGCACCCTTGAGCGGGTCGTCAGTGCCCGTGGTGCCGCGCTGGGCGCGACGGGCGCCGCCGATCGGGCACAGGCCGAGGCGGCGCTCACCGGGACGGTACGGCAGCTGTTTGCGGTGGTCGAGCGCTACCCCGAGCTCAAGGCCAACACGCAGATCCTCGCGCTCCAGAAGGAGCTGGGGGAGACCGAGAGTGATATCGCCAACGCGAGGCGGTACTACAACGCCGTGGTCCGGGACATGAACATCATGCGCGAGACCTTTCCCAACATGCTGGTCGCCGGGCCACTCGGCTTCGTGCCGGGGGAATATTTCGAACTCGATGACGGCGATCGGGTTGTGCCCACCACCTCGCTGGAGCGCTCATGAATCGCGTGACACGCTGGCTCGCCCTCCTGACCCTAAGCGCCGCGCCACTCGTCGCGCAGGACAGCCAGGACACCGGGTGGACCATCACGTCGTTCGACGCAGCCTATCGCATCAACGCTGACCGGACCATCGACGTCACCGAACAGATCGATGTGGATTTCGGTCCGCTCCAGAAGCATGGCATCTACCGGGACATCCCGATCACCTACCGCAAGATCCTCGATGCTGGCATCCCGATCGGTGCGGGTCGGGTGAAGGTCGACATCGATCGGGTCTCGGTGACAGATGGCAATGGAGCGGACCTCGGACTTCAGGTCACGCGCGGCACCGATGCACGGCTCCGCATCGGCGATGCCGACCGCACGGTGACCGGCATGCAGCGCTACATCATCCACTATCGCCTCGAACGCGGGCTCGGATTCTTCGAGGATCACGATGAGCTCTATTGGCAGGTGACGGGAACCCAATGGCCGGTGCCGATCCTCAAGGCTCGCGCCACGGTGTCGATCGATGGGACGGGAGCAGCGAGCGTCGGATGGGACGCGTGGTGCTACGCCGGCTGGTCCGATAGCAAGGACAACTCGCGCTGCACGGCAACCGTCAACGACGTGGGCGGCTGGACGTTCACCAGTGGTCGACTCGATCCAGGTGAAGGGCTGACGATGGTCGCCTCGTTCCCCAAGGGGATCATCACCGCCCCCACCGAGACCGAGCAGATGATGCGATCGCTCGGCATCGTCTGGCCGTTGGGCGTTCCGATCGTCATGCTCGGCTTCATGACCTGGCTGTGGCGGACCCGTGGTCGCGAGCCGGAGCAGGGCAGCGTGGTGCCATACTGGAAGGTGCCGAAGGACCTGCGGCCCGGGCCCGCCGGTACACTGTGGGATCAGTCGTCAGACATGAACGACATCGTCGCGACGCTGCTCGACCTCACCGTGCGAGGATTCGTGCGGATCAGCGAAGTGGCCCCCGACGGCCTGCTCGGCGGACTCGATCAGGAGGGTTTCGCTGGCAAGCTGCTCAAGAAGCTGGGAATCACCCAGACCGACTGGGCACTGGAGCGGATTAACGCCGCGGGCGAGGAGGGGCTCGCGAGCTACGAGACACTGGTGCTCGACGGCGTGTTCGAGGGCGGACTCACGCGGAAGATGAGCGACCTCAACAACGAGTTCTACACCCAGGTTCCGAAGATTCACAGCGCGCTCTACGAGGCAGTGGTGGCAGAGGGACTCTTCACCAGCAGCCCGCAGAAGACACGACTGGCGTACGGCGTGCTCGGGGTGGTGATCCTTGCCGTCGGGGTGGCGATCGGGTCGGCGCTCGGGAACGGTGTCCTGATTGCGGGCGGTGTGCTCTCCGGCATCATCGTGCTGGCCTTCGCCCGCGCGATGCCCGCGCGTACCCTCAAGGGCGCCAAGCAGTGGGAGCAACTGCGCGGACTCGAGGAGTATGTCCGTCGGGCAGAGAAGCTGGAACTGGAGATGAGCCAGGGGCCGGAACGGACCACGCAGTTGTTCGAGGAGCTGCTGCCGTATGCGGTAGCGCTTCGGGTGAGCGACATCTGGGTGAAACAGTTCGGGCCGATCCTCGCCTCGAACCCACCGGCGTGGTACGTGGGTGGGACACCTGGTCAGTTCAACATGACCAACTTCTCGAATGGGCTCAACGGGTTCCAGTCGGCAGCGACCCGGACGATGGGTTCGTCACCGGGGTCGAGTAGCGGCGGCGGTGGTGGCGGCTCCGTCGGCGGCGGTGGTGGAGGAGGTGGGGGGGGGAGCTGGTAAAACGAGAAGCGAGAAGCGAGAAACGAGAAGCGAGAAGCGAGAAACGAGAAGCGAGAAGCGAGAAGCGAGAAGCGAGAAGCGGCCGAGCCGCGGCCATCAGGCCGTGGTGTGGTTCGCGTCGGACGGAGTTCGTCCATCTCGCTGCTCGCGCTTGATCACCCAGCTCCGGTGCCACCGACCGATCCGCTCGAGGTGCAACCCAGTGAACATTTTCCGGGCGCCGAGTTTTTTCTTGAACTGCCATGACGGCTTGTTGATCGCGAGCGTGATGCTGTAGCAGGTATCCCGGCCGAGGTCGGCGAGCATACCGAAGGTGTGGTGGCGCAGGATCGGCGCAAGTTTCAATCCACGCAGTTCCGGGCGAATGTAGATGTTGAAGAGGTAGGCTTCATTCGGTTGCAATGCCACCGGCCAGATGCCGCTGGTCACCCGATCGAGGGTGTACCACGAGAAGCCGACAATGTCGTCGCCTCTTAGGAGGCCGATGCATTTGGCGTGGTGTGCCAGGTGTTGGTGCATCTCCCCACCCGCGATCGGTGCTCCCTCTGCTTCCCAGCGACTGATGGTTGTCACCTCATCAGCGGTGAGGGGCCTGACCCGGAACCCGTCGGGCAGTGGCGGAATGGCCGCACCGTCATTCCTCGGTGATCGTTCCTCTATCCAGTAGAAGATGGAACAGCGGATGCCGATGCGGAGGAGGGCGGCGCGTATCATGAACGGTACGCCGCGCGACCGCACCGTACCGAGCCATGTCTGCGCGCGTTGAGGTATGCCCGGTGCGCTGCCGCTCACCGAGGCGCGAGTCCCAGCAATCCGCGTGCAGCACCGTGCGAATATGGGGTCCGCCCCATGGCCGTCGCGATGTCGACCACGCGCGCAACGAGATCGCGATTGCTCGCCAATCGGGTCCGTGCTGCATCGTACCAGATGTTGTCCTCCAGCCCGACTCGCACCCCACCACCATCGGCGATGCCGATCGCGTTCATCCTCAGCTGGCTGTCGCCGATGCCGCCGACCGACCAGATCGAATCGTCGGGCAGTTCCTTGATCATCAGCCCAAGGCTCAGGAGATTCGCCTGCGCGCAGGCGATGTTGCCGAGGATCAGGTTGAAGTAATAGGGCGGCCGCAGCAGCCCCTTCCGGATCAGGTAATGCGCGTAGTTGATCATGCCGAGATCGAAGGCCTCGAGCTCTGGTTTGATGTCGAGTTCCAGCATCTTGCGCGCGAGCGACTGGATCATCTCGGGCGCGTTCATGCTGGGCTGGTTGTTGAAGTTGAGCGAGCTGAGGGTGAGGCTCCCCATGTCGGGCTTGAGATCACCGGTGAGCTCGAGGCATTCCGAGCGCTCAGCGAATCCCGGGAAATCGCGCCCACTGGTCGACAGGCAGATCACCAACTCCGGATGCTGGGCGCGAACTCCCGCCACGATCTCGGCGTACACCGCCTTCTCGTATGTCGGCTTGCCGGTCACGGCGTCGCGCGCGTGCAGGTGCACCATGTTGGCACCGAGCGCCACCGCTTCGCCGACTTGTCTGACGATTTCTGCCGGCAGGATCGGCACCTCGGGCGTCATCGCCTTGGTGGGGATCATGCCGGTCGGCGTGAAGTTGAGCAGGAAATTCGTTGACATGCGGTGATCCTCGAGGGGGGATGAGAAAACGAGAAACGAGATCCGTGCGTTGCGAACCAAACCGCGGCGTGACCGCCGCGGCTCGGCCGTCTCTCGCATCACGCTTCTCGCTTCTCGCTAGCGTCCTTCCTGCGCCTGCAACTCCTTGAGCCGCGCCCTGACACTCGCCACCGCCGGCTGCAGCACGGGCTCGGCATTCGCCCACTGATCCACGAACGCCTGATACTGGGCGATGGCCTTGGTGCGCTCTCCGGCATCGTCGTAGAGCTGACCGAGCCGCTTGCGGACCGCGGCCAATCGGTTCGGGTCGGCCGACGCACCGGTATAGACCGAGTTTCGAGAGCCGGCAGGGATCGCCTCGTAGCGCTCGAGATATGTCCGCGCCGAGTCGGCTTGGTGAGCCGCATCAAACGCGCGGGCCATCGACTCCAGGGCACACGGCGGACAGATGGTGCGGTTCTGGGCGATGCGTGTCGTCGCGATACGGAACTTTTCCACCGCACCCGTCGCCTCGCCACGTGCCAGTGCGATCTCGCCCTCGGCCATCGCGATCCGGGAAATCATTGCGTCACTTGTCGCGGCCGCAGGCCATTCCTTGCGAAACGCCGCCAGGAGCTCCGCCGCCTTGTCGGGCGAGCCACCCCGGGCATAGAGCTCGATGACATCGAACCAGGGCCGATCGGCGGGAGCGGCATGCCGCCACGCGTTCCCAGTCACGACCTGATCGAGTTGCGTCACGCCGCCGGCCGGGTCAGTCCCGAGGACAATCTTTCCAGACGCGAGACCGAGTCCCGGGATCACCTTGGAATAGTCGAGCGTGCCAAGCAATGAATCTCTCCGGGCGAGCAATGCCGCTGCCTCGGCCGGCTGCCCGGCGATCAGGGCCGTCGCGGCACCGAACCCGAGTCCGGCGAACCTTTCCGAGACCCCGGTCGCCGATTGCAGCCGCGCGCTCAATTGGGCAGCCCGGCTGAGATTGCCATGGTCCATCGCGATTAAACTCTCGTACAATGCGAACGTCGCGGACATCGAATCGGCACCCAAGGCAGTGCGGACCGAGTCGACCAGTGCCCGGGCCTCGTCCTGCCGCCCCGCTGCGTCGAGGGCAAGCGCTACTCTCATCACCCCGACCACCCCGGGTTGGACGCCGGCTTGCACCCGAGTGTAGTAGAGTGCCGAATCGCGCAGGCCCGCCTGGTCCAGATTCAGTGACAAGTTGTTGCTGATCACGGCGTTGGTCGAATCGAGGCGATAGGCCTGGCGATACTCCTCGATTGCCGCGGCGCGATCCCATCCCGTCTGGTGCATGTCGTGGTAGGTGGCCCGGACCATCAGCCGCTCGAATGGCGGCAGCTTGTCGGCGTAGCGCACCGCCATCTCGAGGGCCGAATCGGCTGCCGCGACAGAGCCACCACCGTTGCTGATCGTGATCGCCAGCTTCCGCCAGGCGAGGGCGAAGGTCGAATCAAGGGTCAGCGCACGTCGATTGAGAATGATCCCCTTGTCGTAATCGCCCTCGATGTCATTGGCGCGTGTCGCTTCGCTGTAGAGTCGGAGCGCCTCGAGCGACGTGGTCGTGGCACGCTCGAGCGGCACGGTGTTGGCCACGTTCCGGAGCGACTCGCCGATCTTGCTACGCAGCTTGCGCGTCAACTCGTCGACCACCTTGAGCAGGTCGGTCGGCGCATCGGCGGTCCCCTGGAACGACGCCAGCATCGCACCATCCTGCACGTTCCTGAGCTCCAGTTGTACCAGGAAGCCAGTTCCGGCCGCGACCATCCGTCCGCCAAGGATCGCCTTCGCCGCACGTCGCTGTGCCACCTCGCGAGCGACAGAATCGGTGACCGGGGTGTCGATCGATCGCCGCATCTGGACCAGCGTCCCTGCCACGTCGGTCGGCGTGACCAACTTGATCGCATTCGATTGGCTCATTGCCGATCGGACCGCCTCGGCCAGGATCGGGACGTAATTTGCGTCGTCAGTGACGAAGTCGGCGAGCACGATCTTGTCCTGCGACGTGAGCGTGCCCGTGGCAAACAGTGAGGCTGCCGGCCCGATCCCCATCGACCGCGTGATCATGAACGCCGCGATCAGCAACACGAACGCCGCCATCGCGTACATCCCGCCCCGCTGCGCCTTCCGGAACGACAGGTGCCGATTCGCCTTGATCGCGATGTTGGTCATCGTGCCCGACGGCAACGGCAGGTGCGAACCGCCGGGCGTGAGCGTCGGCGTGGCGTGCGATGCGCGCCGCGCCATCCACTTGGCCCAGCCGGTCGCGAGCAGCACCGGAAGTCCCACCAGCATCACACCCACGGCACCGCGCACGGTCCATTCCGGCAACCCGATCCCGACCACTGCCGCCTTCGCGACGATCCAGACAACCATCGTCGCCACGCCCCACCCGACCAGCGAGCGAACCAGGCGACCACGCGGTGACAGCGTGCCCGACTCCGACGACGCCGTGCCGACCGCACCCAGCACCTGCACCACTTCTGCGGCACTGGCGATCCGATCGGCGGGATCCTTCTCCAGCAGACGCGCAACCAGCAGCGCCAGCGTCGGCGGACAATCGGGCCGCAGTGACTCAACCGCCGTTGGCGCTTGGCTCAAGTGTGCTGCGAGTATCCGCTGTGGCGCCAAATCCCCGAACGGTGTCCGCCCGGTCAGCATCTCGAATGCCATGCAGCCCAACGCGTAGAGATCGACGCGATGATCGACATTGGGGTCGCCGGCGATCTGTTCGGGGGCCATGTAGGGCGGCGTGCCGATCGAGGTGCCGACCTGCGTGAGCGTCGCCCCTGGTACGGTACCGCCCACCTTGCTCGCGGCCAGCGCTTTCGCGATCCCGAAGTCGGTCACCACCGCGGTGCCACCACTCAGCAGCACATTGTCGGGCTTGATGTCGCGGTGGACGATCCCGCGCGCATGCGCGTATGCGAGCGCCTTGCTGACGTCGCGCAGAATTGTGACTACATCGTCAATGGGCAGCCCCGTCCCGGTCAGGCGACTCCGGAGCGACTCACCATCGACGAACGGCATCGTGAAGTAAGGCAGTCCCGCGACATCGCCCGCGGCCAGTACCGGCACGATGTTGGCTTGCTGCAGCGACGCCGAGAGGAGGATCTCACGTTCGAAGCGCTCGGCGTTGAGCCCCTGGGCGAGCTCCGGACTCAGGACCTTGATCGCGACCCGGCGATTGAGTCGGACCTCGGAGGCCATGAACACCCGTGACATGCCACCGCCACCGAGCTCGCGCTCGATCCGGAAGGCGTCGCCGAGGTGCGCCTGCAGGTCGCTCCGTAGGTCGGCCACTAGGGGCCTTCCTGCGTCTGCAACTCGCGGAGCCGTGCCCTGACGCTCGCGACGGTAGGTTGCAGCGCAGGGTCAGCGTTCGCCCACAGATCGACGAAGGCCTGATATTGCGCGATCGCCTTGGTGCGCTCGCCGGCATTGTCGTAGAGCTGACCGAGCCGCTTGTGCACCGTGGCCAGCGAGTTCGGGTCGGCAAAGCCGTCCCACCGGTGGACCGCCGGCACGGCAAGGTACCGCTCGTAATAGACGCGGGCGGAATCGGCTTGATGTTGTGCGTCGAACGTGCGCGCCAAACCAAACCAGGCGAGCTCGTCAAAGCCCGACGGTCCACCATCCGCTCCAGTCGGGACCGTGCGGAAGCGCAACGCCGCTTGCGCGTACTTTCCTTCGGCGAGCGATAGCATCCCCTCAGTCCAATCGACCACCGGCCGCTGCCTGGCGGCCGCCGCTGCATCGGGGAGCTCCGTCAACCGGCGCGCCATGACAGCGCGACCCTTCGCCGGCTCGCCAGCCATCGCGTACAGCAACGCCGAATGGAACCATGGCCGATCCACTGCTGGAATCGCCGCCCATTGTGCACCGCCGATGATCTGGTCGAGGGCCCGAACCCCGTCGCTGACCCTGTCGCGGAAGAGGATGTCACCTTCCGCGGCCGCAAATCCGTCGAGCCGTGAGGGCGTTCCGCGCGTTTCGAGCAAGGAATCCAGCTGCTTCGAGTACTGTTGGAAGTCCTGCAAGCGACCCTGCGTCAGAGCGACTTCGATGCTCACTGCCACCGCTTCGATGCGCTGCGGGATCGCGGGCATGGCTCGCTGCACCGCGAGGAGCACCTCAGCCGAGTCGTTGTCCCCCATGAAGTACCGGACGGCGCTCATTGCGTTGACAAAGGACCCAACACTCATCGCATCCGGCACGGTACGCCTCACGGAATCGACAACCTGTTGAGCCTCGACGAGTTGCCCGCTCCCCGTCAATGCCAGGATGAGCTTTGAAGCGTTGCGGGCGTTTGGCTCCAACCGGAACTGACGCTGGGTATACACCAGGGCACTGTCGTCTGCATCCATCGACTGGTAGAGCAGAGTGAGTTGGTTGAGGGCCGCGCTATTGGTGCTGTCGAGTGCGAACACCGCCTGATAGGCGGCGAGTGCCTTGGCGCGGTCGCCCTTGCTGCTGTGCCCCTGATTGAAGGCACCGACCACGAGGTTGCGTTCGATCGGCGGAAGGCGGTCTGCGTATTGTGCCGCGCGCTGCAGCACGGAATCACGAGCGAGCTGCGATGCACCGGCATTGGTGAGGGCAGCGTAGAGCTTGCGCCACGCCAATGCGAATGTGCTGTCGATCGTCACGGCTTCACGGAGCAGCCGTACCGCCTTGTCGAAATCGCTATCAATGTCGTTGGCGCGCGCGGCGTCGGAATACTTGCGCAGTGCCACGAGGGACGAGGTGGTGGCGCGTGCCAGCGGGACCGAGGCCTGCACCAGCTTGAGCGACTCACCGAGCTTGCTGCGCAGCTTGCGAGTCAGTTCATCGACCACCGGCAACAGGTCCTTCTGTCCGTCGGTGGTGCCCTGGAACGACGCGAGCAGTGTGCCTTGGGTGACGCCGGTGAGCTGGAGCGAAATGGCGAACCCGGTGCCGGCCCGAGCGAGGCGTCCGCTCAGGACCGCCTTCGCTGCCGTGCGTGTCGCCACTTCGGCGGCCACGGCCCCCTCCAGCGGCGTGTCGTTGTCGCGCTGCATCTCGCCCAGCGCCGCGGCTACGTCGGTTGGCGTGATCAACTTGACCGCGTTCGACTGCGACATCGCGGCGCGCACTGCCTCCTCAATGATCGAGGCCAGCGCTGTGTCTTCAGGAGCTGCGGCAAGCTCGGCAATGAGGATGCGGTCCTGCGCCTGAAGCGACCCCGCCGCGAACAGTGACGCCGCCGGCCCGATCCCCATCGAACGGGTGACCATGAACGCCGCGATCAGCAACACGAAAGCCGCCATCGCGTACATCCCGCCCCGTTGTGCCCGACGGAACGACAGATGCCGATTCGCCTTGATCGCGATGTTGGTCATTGTCCCCGATGCCAACAGCGCGTGCGAACCGCCGGGCGTTAGCGTCGGTGTGGCAATCGAGGCCTTTCGCGCCATCCACTTGGCCCAGCCGGTCGCCAGGATCACCGGAAGCCCGAGCAGCATCACGCCGACGGCGCCGCGCACGGTCCACTCCGGCAGCCCGATCCCGACCACTGCTGCTTTGGCCACGATCCATACGGCCAACGACGCCACGGCCCAGCCCACTAAGGACCTCACCAGCCGGCCTCGCGGCGAGAGGACGTCTGATTCGGACGATGCCGTGCCGACCGCACCCAGCACCTGTACCACCTCGGTGGCGGTCGCGATGCGGTCGGCGGGATCCTTCTCGAGCAGGCGTGCCACCAGCAGGGCCAGCGTGGGAGGGCAGTCGGGCCGGAGTGATTCGACCGATACAGGCGCCTGGCTCAACTGTGCGGCGAGTATCCGTTGCGGCGCCAAGTCGCCGAACGGTGTCCGCCCGGTGAGCATCTCGAACGCCATGCAGCCCAGCGCGTAGAGATCGACGCGATGATCGACATTCGGGTCGCCGGCGATTTGCTCGGGCGCCATGTAGGGTGGCGTGCCGATCGAGGTGCCCACCTGCGTGAGCGTCGCCCCCGAATCGGTGTGGCCCATCTTGCTCTCGGCGAGCGCCTTCGCAATACCAAAGTCGGTGACGACCGCTGCACCGCCCGAGAGCAGCACGTTGTCGGGCTTGATGTCGCGGTGGACGATGCCACGGGCGTGCGCGTAGGCCAGGGCCCGCGCCACATCGCGGAGAATCGCAACGACGTCCGCGATCGGCAGTCGCGCCTCGCCGGCGCTCCGCTTCCGGAGCGATTCACCATCGACGAACGGCATCGTGAAATAGGGCAGCCCATCGACTTCGCCGGCAGCCAGTACCGGCACGATGTTGGCCTGCTGCAGCGACGCCGAGAGGAGGATCTCGCGTTCGAAGCGTTCGGCGTTGAGCCCCTGCGCCAGCTCGGGGCTCAGGACCTTGATCGCCACGCGACGATTGAGCCGGACTTCGGTGGCCATGAACACACGCGACATGCCGCCCCCGCCGAGCTCGCGCTCGATCCGGAAGGCGTCACCGAGATGGGTCTGGAGCTGGGCGCGAAGGTCCACGGCGATCCGGGGTGGAAGAGAACCTCAAGATACCGCAGAAAACGAGAAACGAGAAACGAGAAACGACAGCTGAGGAATGGCTCTCACCTCTCACTTCTCACGTCTCACTTCTCTCCCGGCGTACGCCCCTTCGCCCACGTCGGAAACGGCGGTCGCGATGGCGCGACGAATGGGTGCTGTGCCAGCGAATCCATGACCACCTTGACCGCATGCTCGAGTTGCACATCGCGACCCTGTCGCCATGCCGCCGGGTCGGCGGTCACTTCAATGTCGGGCGCGACCCCCTGATTTTCCACCTCGTACTTCCCCTCGTACGACCAGAGCGAGACGCGTGGAGCCGTCACCGAGCCGCCATCCATCAGGCTGGGGTAGCCGCCGATCCCGACCAGTCCACCCCAGGTGCGGGTGCCGATCAGCGGGCCTGCCTTGAAGCGCCGGAACAGCCATGGCAGCTCGTCGCCGCCGGAGCCTGCCCACTCGTTGATCAACATCGCCTTCGGGCCGTAGATCGCTCCCGCCGGGATCGGCACGTCCTCGCCGTACCGTTGGGTCGCATAATTGAACGGCGCATTCTTGATCAGGTAGTAGACCATGTAGTCGGCAATGTTGCCACCTTGGTTGTAGCGCTCGTCGACGACTGCACCCTGCTTGTCCTGCTGGGCGAAGAAGTAGCGGTTGAACCGAGTGTATCCCTCGTTGGCGGTGTTGGGAATGTAGAGATACGCCAACTTGCCACCCGAGAGTGAATCCACCACACGGCGATTGTGGTCGATCCACGCCAGGTGACGCAGCATCCCCTCACTCGCGAGCGGCACTACCGTGACGTCACGCGCATCGGTGCCATCGGCATTCGGACCCACGCGCAACATCACCTGCTTGCCGGCGGTGCCGGCCAGTGCGGCGTTGACATTGGTGGCCGTCGTGAGCGACGCGCCGTTCACCGCCAACAGGTATTCGCCCGCCATCACGTTGACACCAGGCTGAGTCAGCGGCGCTGAGAGTTGCGGATTCCAGCTCTCGCCGGCGTAAATCTTCGCGAAGCGCCAATGGCCGTTGCTCGCGGTGTAGTCGGCCCCCAGCACGCCATTGGCCGGGGTGCCATCGCCGCCTCCCGGCGGGCCACTCACGAACAGGTGGCCCACGGTCAGATTGCCGAATGCCTCCCTGAACAGTTGATCGAGATCGGCACGGCTGCCGAGCCCGGGGAGATACCGTTCGTAGAAGCGCTCGGTGGCGTCGAGGTCAAGGCCGTGAAAGTCGGGATCGTAGAAGAACGCCCGCTGGAATCGAAAGGCCTCATGGTACATCTGCGCCCACTCGGCACGCGGGTCGGTCTTCACCTGAATCGCGGCCGTCGCGAGCGCACCATCGCCCGGCTTGATGGGCTTGGTCAGATCCGCGATTGCCCAGCTGTTGTCCTTGTGGTAGAGCAGCTTGCCACCATCGCGCGACACGTCGAAGCTGGTCACGTCGCCGAGCAACTCGGTCGTCTTGCGCTCCTTCAGGTCGAACGAGTGCAGCGTCACGCCCTCCCCGCCGTCCTGCAGATCGACCGGCACCAGTGGCGCCTCCGCCAGGAGCACTGTGCCCGCCTTGCCGGCGACGATGGCCACAAAGTTCTTCGGGTCGACCGGCAACGCGACCGCACGCTGGTCGATCCCATCGAAGTCGACCGTCACCGCCGTGCTGTCGACCGGTGTGGGTGGCTTCGCGTTTGCCTTTGCCTTTGCCGTCGTGGTGTCGGGCCTGGCCGGTTCCTCGTCGCTCTCGGGCGCCATCGGGGAGGCAGAATCCCGCGCGAGCACGATCGCATAGAGCGTCGACGTCACCGGGTGGTCGAACGTCGTCATGCTGAAGTCGGTGGCCGGTCCGGCGTCGGTGCTGGCCAGGAAGTAGAGGTACTTCCCACTCGCATCGAACGCCGGATTCGAGGCACTGCTCATCCCGTCGGTCATCTGGTGGATCCTGCCATCGGTGCGGTCGAAGACGAACACCGCCGGCAATCGATTGCTGATCGCGCGCGAGTATGCCAACCAGCGCGAATTCTTCGACCAGGACAGCGATGTTCCCGCCTGGCCGAACGAACCGAACGGGTTGGCATCGACCTTGGTCAGCTTCCCCGATGCCAGGTCGACCAACCAGATCTCGCCTCGCGAATTGGTGAAGGCGATCGACTTGGCGTCGGGCGACCAGGTCGGCGTGTAGTCGAAGTTGTCGCCACCACCAAGCGAAATCCTGCGCGGCGTGCCCCTGCCGTCCTGCGACTGCAGTGCGAGCTGGTACTGACCACCGGCCTCGGTGAAGTAGGCGACTGTCTGGCCATCGGGTGACCACGCCGGCGACCGTTCCATCGTTCCCGTGGTGTTGGTGATGTTGCGCGGATCACCCTTGTCGGCGGGCACCGTGATGATCTCGCCGTGCGCCTCGAATGCGGCGCGCTGACCCGTGGGAGAGAGTGCTGCAGAGCCGAGTTGGCTGCCGACCCCGGCCCAATTGGGAAGTGTGGCCGTGAGTTCGCCGTCGATCCGGATGTCCACAGGTGAGGTGCGGCCGCTGGCGATGTCATAGAGCTGGATCGAGCCAAACTGGTCGTAGATGATCGCTCCGGGGCCCGCCTGGGCCGACTTGATGTCGAGGCTCGTGTTGTCGATTCGCCGTCCGACCGACTTGGTGCTCAGGTTGTAGCCGTAGAGCGTCGTCGGCCCGTCGCGATCGGAGAGGAAGAAGACCGTGTCGCCGACCCACATCGGGTAGCCGTCGCTGGAACCAGCGTGCGGTACCTTTTCAATCGCGGCGTTCGACAACGTCGCGAGCCAGATCCCGGGGGTGCGACCGCCGCGATATCGCTTCCAGATATCGTTCGCTGCCATGAATTCGGTGTACGCCAATCGTGACCCGTCGCTCGAATATGAGGCATCGAGCGCACCCTGAAGGCGGAGCGGTGTCGCCGCAACCTCCTGCACACCCTGGGTATAGAACTGGAACGGAATCCCGCCCGGCGTCACTCCGTCGCGTAGCGACGCGAAAAGCAGTCTGCCATCGGGCGTCCAGTCGCTCACCATGTCGGTCGCGGGATGCCACGTCAACCTGGTCGGGGTGCCACCGTCGACCCCGACGACATAGACATCGGCGTTGTTCTCGCGACCAGAGGTGTAGCCGACCAAGCGGCCATCTGGTGAGAACCGGCAGCGACCTTCATTTCCCGGGGTGGCCGTCAGCCGATGGGCATCGCCGCCGGACCGGGGCACCAGCCAGATGTCGCCCGCGTAACTGAAACAGATCTGATCGGCGCTCACATCTGGGTCGGTGAAGAGCCGGGGAGCGGCGCCCTGGGCCGTGAGCAGGCCGGGGAGCAGCGCCAAGGCCAAGACCATGGAAAGGGCGGCGGGAGTTGGGTGGCGCACCACGCAGACGCTCCTGATTGACGACGAACCGAAGGATGAAGCCAGGTTGGTCGCAGAAGCTACGCCGCGGGAGCCAATTCCGTCAGGTGCGGGGTCGTGGCGGAAATCAGAATTGCTTGCGAATGCGCGGGCATCCCGCGGCCTGACGGCCGCGGCTGGATCTTGCGAATGCGCGGACATCCCGCGGCGTGACCTCCGCGGCTACATCGTTGCCATGTCGATCACAAATCGGTACTTGACGTCGCCCTTGAGCATCCGCTCGTACGCTTCGTTGATCTCGTCCATGCGGATCATCTCGATGTCGGCGGTGATGCCGTGCATCCCGCAGAAATCGAGCATCTCCTGGGTCTCCTGCAGGCCACCGATCAGCGAGCCGGCGACCGACTTCCGCCCGAAGACCATCGGCATCACCGATGGACCGGTGTGTGGGGTCGGCGGCACGCCGACCAGCACCATCGTGCCATCGCGCGTCAGCGCATTCATGTACTGATCGAGATCATGCGCCGCGGCGACGGTGTTGATGATCAGGTCGAGCGTGCCGGCAACAGCCGTCATCTGATCCTCGTCCTTCGAGATCACCACGTGCGTGGCACCGAGTTCCTTGGCGTCGTCGACCTTCCCCTTCGAGGTGGTGAACACCGTCACTTCCGCGCCCATCGCCTCGGCGAGCTGGATCGCCATATGGCCGAGCCCACCGAGTCCGACGACGCCGACCTTGCTGCCGGGGCCGACCTTCCAGTGCTTGAGCGGCGAATAGGTGGTGATGCCGGCGCAGAGAAGCGGCGCTGCACCAGCCGGATCGAGGTTCTCGGGGACGCGCAGGACGAAGTGCTCGTCGACCACGATCGCCTTGGAGTAGCCGCCGTAGGTGAAGCCGCCGCTGATGGGATCTGGCGACCCATAGGTCATCGTGAACCCACCGCTGCAGTAATTCTCGAGCTGCTCGCGACAACTGGCGCACTCCCCGCACGAATCGACCAGGCAACCGACACCGACCATGTCGCCGACCTTGTGGTTCTGCACATCCATCCCGATCTGGGTCACCCGTCCGACGATCTCGTGACCCGGTACCATCGGGTAGGCACCCGGGAACCACTCGCTTCGGGCGAGGTGCAGGTCCGAATGACAGACGCCGCAGTAGAGGATCTCGATGGCGATATCGGTCGGCCCCGGCTCACGGCGGTCGATGCTGTGGGCCTTGAGCGGTGTAGTGGCATCGAAGGCGGCGAAGGCGGCGGTGGACATGGTGACTCCAGAAAGCGAGAAGGCGAGAAGCGAGAAGCGAGAAGCGAGAAGCGAGAAACGAGAAACGAGAAGCGAGAAACGAGAAGCGAGAAGCGAGAAGCGAGAAACGAGAAACGAGAAACGATGAAGGAAGAGCCAAATCTAGCCTCAAACCGTTCAGTGGGGGCTCGTTCCCGTTCTCGACCCTATCTTTGGACATCCTGTTCCGTGAGGTCGCATTGCTCCGCTACCCTGTTGCCTTCCTGACGATGCTATGGGCCCTGCCGCTCACCGGTCAGGCCCCCGCCGCTCGCGGCGGCTTCATCATGCAACTCGGCGCCGACACGGTGGTGGTCGAGCGATTCACCCAGACGGGAGATTCCCTCTCGGGCACCGTCTCAGTTCGTGGCCAGCCTCGGCTCGAGTATCACGCCGTGCAGGGTGGCGATCAGCTGATCCATGCGATGACGTTCCGGATCTTCCCACTGGGCGCATCCGCCGACGCCGCACCCTTGCAGGAGGTACGGGCCACGCTGCGGGGCGACAGTGCGTTCATCGATGTCGCTGGCCAGCACCGCGGCTACCAGACCACTGCCGGCGCACTCCCGCTCCTGAACAATTCGTTCGCCCTCACCGAGCTGTTCACTCGGTATGCGCGTACCCATGGTGACTCGGTCGACATTCCCGGGTGGTCACTCAGTGGCGGGATGACCCTCACTGTCGCGATCCGACCCCTGGGCGCCGATTCGATGACGCTCACCGTGGCCGGACAACTGCAACGGCTTCGTGTCGACGCCTCCGGTCGCATTCTTGGCGGGTCCATTCCCTCGGCGGGCATCGCGATCGAGCGGGTCAGCGCCGCCGCGGCCGCGCAGCTCGAACTCGGCCGACCGGACTATTCCGCCCCG
Organism: Gemmatimonadota bacterium; assembly: GCA_039933845.1. Lineage (GTDB taxonomy): Bacteria > Gemmatimonadota > Gemmatimonadetes > Gemmatimonadales > GWC2-71-9 > Palsa-1233. The sequence goes on along the minus strand of JBDTNH010000003.1, from coordinate 37,052 downwards.
CCTGGTGCGCCGTACACGGCGACCGAGGTCACCCTGAAGACTCCCGGCGGCGTCATCCTCGGCGGCACGCTCACCATGCCGAGTAGTGCAACGGGGCCGGTGCCCGCGGTGGTGACGATCACCGGCAGTGGTCAGCAGGACCGCGATGAGTACATCCCGGTGGCGGGAGGGTACCGGCTGTTCCGTCAGGTCGCGGACACCCTCGGTCGTCGAGGGATCGCGGTGCTTCGGCTCGATGATCGGATGGTCGGTGCCTCGGGTGGCGCGCTCGGCACCAGTGCCGACTATGCCGACGACATTCGCGCCGCTCTCGCTTGGCTCCGGGCGCAACCGGTGATCGATGGCGATCGGCTCGCGCTGGTGGGCCATAGCGAGGGCGGCCTGATCGCGCCGATGGTTGCCGCAACCGATGCGAGGCTCCGGGGAGCGGTGTTGATGGCCGGTCCCGCGGAGACCGGCGCCCAGATCCTGCGGTTTCAGCAGAAGCAGGCGATCGATGGCGACACGAGCATCGCCGCGACAGCTCGTGATTCGATGTACCAGGTGGCGAGGATCGCCACCGACTCATTGGCCGGCCTCAGTCCGTGGCTCGAGTTCTTCATTCGTCACGATCCGCTCGCGACGGCTCGCCGGGTGACCGCGACGCCGATCCTGATTCTCCAGGGTGGCACGGATCATCAGATCACCCCGGATCAGGCACCCGCGTTGGAGAAGGTGTTCAAGGCCGCGGGTAATAAGGACGTGACGACTCGTGTCTTCCCCGGCCTCAACCACCTGTTCTTGCCCGACCCGAGCGGGTTGCCGAGTGGCTACAGCACGCTCACCGACAACAAGGTGTCTCCCGAGGTGTTGGGGGCGCTGGCCGATTGGTTGGTGGCGCGGCTGCTTTAGGCCCGACCATCAGGTCGGGCAGTCGCGCGCCTAGAGATTGCTCCCCGATGTACGAACCCAACCGCGGGCTAACGCCCGCGGCTCGGCAGCTTGTTCGCGCCTAGGGGGACTGCACGGTCGGCGTGTCGTCGAGCGGCACACCGAACGCGGCGCGGGCCACCTGCCGGAGCAGTCGACCGAGCCGGGCTTCGCCGGAGCTCGCGAAGATGGTGATCGAGGTGTGCAGGTCCGGGACCCAGACATTCTGGGAGATGAAGCCGGGGATCCCGCCACCGTGAGCGATCGTGGCATGGCCGACGAGTGAATCCGGCCCGATCCCGAAGCCATAGCTCGAGTCTGCCGCTGCGCCGATCGGCGTGGTCATCTGCCGGTAGGAGTCGGGCGAAAGCAGACGGCCGCCGTGCAGCGCGTCGTTCCATGTGGCCATGTCGGTCAGGGTCGAACAGAGCGCTCCAGCGGAGTAGGGTTGCGACATGTCGAGGAAGTCGGTGTTCCGCCATCCCCCCCCTTTGACTGGCTCATAACCGTGCACACGATGCGGGATCAGCGGCCCGGTCAAGCATTCGAGCGATGCGGTCATCCCCAGCGGTCCAAAGAATCGTTCCTGCATCTCCCCGCCCCAGCTCCGCCCGGTCACGCGCTCGATCACCATCCCCAGCAACGCGTAGCCGGTGTTGTTGTAGCTCCAACTCGTGCCCGGCGCAAAGTCCATGGGCTTGTCGAACGTCAGCGAGGCCACGGTGGCTGGTGACATCTCTTCACCCCAGCGCTTGAACCAGGGTTCCCCAAGGTCAGTGTAGCTCGGAATGCCGCTGGTGTGGTTGAGGAGTTGCTGGATCGTGACGCCCTGCCAGGCCAGTGGCAGACTGTCGACATACTGCGCGAGGCTATCGCCGAGCGAGAGCGAGTCGTGCTCGACGAGTTGGAGGACCGCCACCGACGTGAATTGTTTGGTGACGCTGCCGATGCGGTACACTCCCTCTGTGCCGGCCGGGACGCTATTCTCGAGGTCGGCCATTCCCGCCGTGATCATCGCCACGGGTGCACCACGCATGGTCACACCGATCGCGAGACTGGGTGCGCCGCCTGATGAAACGAAGTCATGTGCGAGCGAATCGACGACGTGCTGCACGTGCGCAGGGTTCGGGGACTGGGCCGCGTGGACGGCGGGGGTGAGCAGAAGCAGGACGAGTGCGTAGCGCATGGGGGGCTCCGGAAGTGGGGCGGACACAGCACGAAGTGGGAAGATGACCGTATCTTGTTGGATTCCCCATAGTCGAGGCCATCCCGTGAACCGTCTGCTTGTCGCACTGGTCGCGCTTGTTTTCACCGTCCCCCTCGCCGGGCAGGCACCAGCCGCCTCCGGCGTGCTCGGCTTCTACCGCCAGCCGGCCCTCCACGGCGAGACGATCGTCTTCGTCGCCGAGGGCGATCTCTGGACGGTGCCAGTGCGTGGGGGGCTGGCTCGGCGGCTCACGAGCCATCCGGCCGATGAGAGCGACCCGGTGATCTCGCCGGACGGAAAGACCGTGGCGTTCACCGGACGCTACGAAGGGCCAGGCGAGCTGTACACCATGCCGCTCACCGGCGGGAGCCCGATCCGGCAGAGCTGGGAATCCGAGACCTCGCGTGCCACGACGTGGACCCCGTCAGGGGAGGTGGTCTACACCACAACCCACTACGCGACGCTGCCCAATGCCGAGATGGTGCGACTCGATCCGGCCACGCATGTGCGCCGGCGGATCCCACTCACGGGAGCGACCGAAGGGAACTACGACACGAGTGGTCACACGATCTACTTCGCGCGACCCGGCTTCCACAACAACGTCACCAAGCGCTACACCGGCGGCACCGCGCGACAGATCTGGAAGTTTCAGGACGGCGACACCGAGGCAACCCGCCTCACGAACGGGTTCAACGGCGAGAGTCACTCGCCGATGTGGTACAACGGTCGCGTGTACTTCGTGACCGCGCGCGATGGCACCATGAACCTCTGGTCGATGACCGAGAGTGGCAGTGATCTCACACAGCTGACGCACCACAGCGGTTGGGATGTGATGGATCCCGACCAGGAAGGTGGCCGGATCGTCTACCAGTTGGGTGCTGATCTGTGGATGTACGACATCGCAACGAACCAGAGCCGGCAGCTGTCGATCACCATCGCCTCGGACCTCGATCAGTTGCGGGAGCGCTGGGTCAGTGATCCGATGAGTGCGCTCAGCAGCGTCCACCTCTCGCCGACCGGCGATCGGGTCGTCCTGACGTCGCGTGGTCGAGTGTTCGTGGCACCGGCGGGACAAGGTCGACTGGTGCGTGCGAGCCGGGCGGACAGTGTGCGATACCGCGACGCCGTGTTCACCGCTGATGGCAAGGGGATCCTGGCGCTCTCCGACGCCACCGGCGAGCTCGAGTTCACGCGCCTGCCCGCCAACGGTGTGGGTCGGGATTCGGCCATCACTCACGACGGCACCGTTCTCCGCTTCCAGGGAGTGCCATCGGCGGACGGTGCGTGGCTGGCGTTCACCGACAACAACCGCGACCTCTGGCTCCGGAATCTTGCCAGCGGGAGCGAACGCAAGCTCTCCACCAATCGGAACGGCATCGGCGATGTGGTCTGGTCACCAGATTCCCATTGGCTCGCATTCAGTGTCACCGCCGCCAACACCTTTCAGGTGATCATGCTCTACGGCGTTGATCGACAGGAGACCGTCACGCTCACCACTGACCGGACCAACTCGTTCGCCCCAGCATGGGATCCCAAGGGTGCGTTCATCTACTTCCTCTCCGATCGCAACCTGCGGACATCGGTTGGTGGGCCGTGGGGTCCCCGCCAGCCGGAACCGTACTTCGACAAGTCGATCGAGATCTACCAGGTGGCGCTCCGCGCCGGCGTGCGCTCACCGTTCCTCCCCGATGACGAACTCCATCCGGGCGATCGCGACTCCTCCTCAGCGAAGGCCGACTCCGCCGGCAAGGCGAAGCCGGACAGCGGCGCGGCGCCACGAATCCGGATCGATACCGCCGATCTTGCCCGTCGGATCCGAAAGGTGCCGGTCGCGTCGGGCAACTATTTCGGCCTCGAGGCCAATCGCGATGGGTTGTTCTGGGTGGCTCAGGGTGACAGCGGCTCCGTGATGGCGCTCGCGTATGCGAACCACGACATCGAGCCGGTCATGGTCGCAGACGGCGTGGACTACTTCGAGCTGTCACGGGATGGCCAGAAGATGCTGCTGCGCCGTGGCAATGCGCTCCACGTGATCGGTGCCAAGCCGGCGCGTGCCGGCAAGCTGGTCGATGCACGGGTCGATCTCACCGGTTGGAGTTTCCCGATCGACGTGCGCCAGGACTGGCGCCAGATCTTTATCGATGCCTGGCGGCTCGAGCGTGATTGGTTTTACGACCCGAATCTGCACGGGGTCGACTATCAGGCGACGCTCGACAAGTACCTGCCGCTGGTCGACCGGGTGACCACCCGCGCCGAACTCTCCGAGGTGATTGGCTGGGCGGTGGGCGAGCTCTCTGCGCTCCACACCGCCGTCTACGGTGGTGACCTGCGCCGCGGGCCCGACAACATCGCCGTCGCCTCGCTTGGCGCACGCCTCTTCCGCGATCCCGCGGCGGGTGGCTACCGGATCGAACATATCTACCAGCACGATCCGGATTACCCGGATGATCGCTCGCCGCTCGCGGATCCCGATCTCGATATCGCCACCGGCGACGTCATCACCGCGGTCAACGGCACCTCCGCGCTCAGCGTGGGCGAGCTCGGCGAACTGCTCCGCAACCAGTCCGGTCGTCAGGTACTCCTCACGGTGGCACGCAACGGCACCGCACGCGACCGGATCGTCACGCCGATCGGCAACGAGTCAGGGCTACGCTACACCGACTGGGAAGTGAGTCGCCGCGAGCGCACCGAAGTCGCAGGCAAGGGCGCCATCGGCTATGTCCACCTGCGGGCCATGACCGAGTCGGACATCAACGATTGGTACCGGGAGTTCTACCCAATCTTCAATCGGCAGGGGCTGATCATCGACGTGCGCCACAATCGGGGGGGCAACATCGAGTCGTTCATCCTCGAAAAGTTGCAGCGGACGGCGTGGATGTACTGGCAGGAACGCGCCGGCGATCCGACGTGGAACATGCAGTACGCCTTCCGGGGTCACATCGTGGTGCTGGTCGACCAGGAGACCGCGTCGGATGGCGAGGCCTTCGCCGAGGGGTTCAAGCGATTGGGGCTCGGGAAGGTGATCGGTGCGCGGACGTGGGGCGGGGAAATCTGGTTGTCGTCCAACAACACTCTCACCGACGGGGGACTCGCGCGGGCACCGATGATGGGCGTCTATGGACCGGACGGGAAGTGGTTGGTCGAGCAGGAGGGCGTGATCCCGGATATCGAGGTCGACAACCTGCCGCATGCCACCTACATGGGCGGTGACGCGCAGCTCGACCGCGCGATCGCCGAGCTCCAGGCGATGATCGCTGCCGACCCGCGGCCGGTGCCGCCGCCGCCGGCGTATCCGGTCAAGCGGTTTGCGTATCCGTGAACGAGAAGCGAGAAGCGAGAAACGAGAAGCGAGAAGCGAGAAACGTGATGCGAGAAGCGAGAAGCGAGTGGCACTCAACCACTGTCACGCTGAGCGAAGCGAAGCGGTAGATCGTGTCAAGTTGCTGAGCCCGCTCAGGTACACTGGAGTGCCCAGCGTCGTCGCTTCGCTACGCTCAGCGTGACATCGCTTCTCGCTTCTCGGGTCACGGCCCCCACGCCACGCCATGCGGATGCACGACGCGGCCCGCGGTGTCGCGCACGATGATGCCAGGCAGCGAGTCATCATGGGTCCCGAACTGTTCGTCGATGCCGACCTGTCCGGTCGCGGGGTCGAACCGTGCCATCACCAACCACGATCCGTTGCCGGTGAGGGCGAGGCGCGTGCCTGCCTTGTTCACAGACACCCAATGCGCGCCGGCGAATGCGGTGCTGTCGAGTGTCAGGCGGGAGACTTCGCGCACGCTGTCGGGGTTGCTCACGTCGACCACCATCAGTCCGGGGAGCGCGGCCACCGCCTGGATCCAGTAGTTGCCGACTGTCGTTCCGACTCCACAGCTGGCATCGTCGATGTCGCCGGGGAATGTGAACACCCGGGTTGCGACGGGTGAATCGCCGTCGAGACCACTCACATGGTAGAGCCCGCAGCCGAAGGTGTTGGCGAAGATCTCACCAGTCGCGGTTGGCACGATGCTCGAGGTCGCGATGTGGCCGAGGCCGACTCCAGACGATGGCAGCGGAATGAGGGCGAGTGGCTTGAGCGGACTGGTCGACCAGAGCTCGATCATGTTCACGCTGTGGTAGTGGAACTCAGGTCCCATCCCCATCTCGCCCAGGCCGACGAGCGCACGGTCACGACCGGGTACCGGGGTGACGACGTAGGGGGTTGCCGCGGTATCTCCGATGTCCGACATCGTGGCCATCGCCGACTGCACCACCGCCCCAGCCGAGTCGAGTTCCGCGATGCCGCCTGGGCCGGTGTACGCTCCCGGGCCGCCGTTGAAGGCGACCAGCAGGTGACCATTCGGGAGCCGCGAGAAGTCGTGGGCCCATCCCATCACGCCGCCAGCGGTTTGGAAGGTGTTCCGGATCACCGGATGGGCGGGATCGTGGACATCGAAGATCCAGCTGGTGTTCGCCATCCAGCCATTGGCGACCAGTTGCCCGTCGGCGTGCACCCGTCGCTCGAGATGGTGCGGCCTCGCCCCTACGGTATCGAGCAGCAAGCCGCCGATGATCTGGCCGTAGGTTGCAGACGCCGTATCGACATCGAGGGTCAGGAGCCCGTCGCTGCCGGTGCTGTCGCCCATCGACCAGATGTAGGCATGGCGATCGCCCACCCGCGCGGCCGGGGCATCGACCGCGGGCGTGGCGCATGCGGCGAGGAGGATGATGAGTGCGCTGAGGCGGGGCATGGGGACTCCTGGCGAGAAGCGAGAAGCGAGAGACGAGAGACGAGAAACGTACTCCAGTTGCATCCGCGACCCAATCCTGTTGTGTTGCACGGATGAGAAAGTCGCCGCAGTGAACGACCCTGAGGAAGCACCAGGTGGCCCAGGTATCCCCGCCCGCTGGACCTCGAGCGCCAAGAGTGGTGTCGGTACCGCGCTTGGTGAGCACGGCCGCGTCTGGTTCACGATCAGTCACGGCATCCTGAACGAGATCTACTACCCGCGCGCCGACCAGGCGTGCACCCGCGACCTCGGGCTGGTCATCACCGGCCCCGAGGGGTTTCTCGCCGAGGAGAAGCGGCAGGCCGTCCACGAGGTGACGACCCCGACCGATGGGATTCCCGCGTTCCATCTCACGAGCCGATGCCCCGACGATCGCTACGCGATCGAGAAGACGATCATCGCCGATCCGAAGCGCGAAGTGGTGTTGCAGCGTGTGCAGTTCCGGGCACTCCAAGGGTCGCTCGAGGACTACGGTCTCTACGCCCTGCTTGCGCCGCACCTTGGCAACGCCGGCGCGGGCAACACCGCCTGGGTCGGGGAGTGCAAGGGGATCCCGATGCTCTTCGCCGAACGCGACGGCACCGCGCTCGCACTCGCCTGCTCCACCGACTGGCTCGCCCGGAGTGTCGGGTTCGTTGGCACTTCGGATGGCTGGCAGCAGTTGCGTGCCGTCCACCGGCTGATGCCTCAGCACAGCCGAGCAACCAACGGCAACGTTGCGCTCACCGGGCAGATCGATCTGGTCGCCACCGGCGGCGCATTCACGCTCGCGGTCGGCTTCGGTCGAACGGCCTCGGAGGCGGGTCATCGCGTGGCCGCGTCGCTGTGGGATGGTTTTGACGAGGCGTTCACGGAATACACCGCAGCATGGCGCGACTGGCAGGCGACCCTCGCCGCACCGCCAACGGTGCGAGCGGGCACGCGCGATCTCTACCGGGTCTCGACGGCTGTCCTCCTGACGCACGAATCGGCGCGATTTCCCGGCGGCATGATCGCCTCGCTTTCGATCCCATGGGGCTACGCGAAGGGCGATCACGATCTCGGCGGCTATCATCTCGCCTGGCCACGTGATCTGGTGGAGAGCGCCGGTGGCCTGCTCGCGGCGGGCGCACACGAGGATGTGCATCGCGTGCTCCGCTATCTCGCGGTGACGCAGGAACCCGATGGCCGTTGGCCGCAGAACATGTGGCTCGACGGCACGCCCTACTGGCCCGGGATCCAGATGGACGAGACCGGATTGCCGATCCTGTTGGTCGATCTGGCGCATCGCCACGGGGCGATCACCGACCTGGTGCATGCCCAGCTCTGGTCGATGGTGCGCCGCGCCGCCGCGTTTATCGTGCAGCACGGCCCCGTCACCGAGCAGGATCGCTGGGAAGAGGAGTCTGGCTATTCGGTGTACACCCTCGCCGTCGAGGTCGCGGCGTTGCTGGCGGCCGCCGAGTTTGCGGAACGGTATGAGCCGGAGGTGGCGGAGTACCTGCGCGAGACGGCCGATGCGTGGAATGCGTCGATCGAGCAGTGGACCTATGTCGAAGGCACCGCGCTGGCGCAGGAGGTCGGCGTCGAAGGCTACTACGTGCGCATCACGCCGGACGATGTGGCGTCGCCGCTTGAGGGAAGCATCCAGCTCAACAATCGTGCACCGGGCGAGGGCATGGTTGCTACCGCCGACTTGGTGAGTCCCGATGCGCTGGCCCTGGTCCGGTTCGGGCTCCGCGCGGCCGATGATCCCCGGATCGTCAACACGGTCAAGGTGATCGACGCGAAACTCAAGATCGAGCTGCCGCAGGGACCCGTCTGGTATCGATACAATGGTGACGGCTACGGAGAGCACGCCGACGGCTCTGCCTTCAACGGTGTGGGAATCGGCCGTCCCTGGCCACTGCTGATCGGCGAGCGCGCGCACTACGAGATCGCCGCCGGTCGACTCGACGTCGCGGCCGATCTGCTCGAGGTGTACGGCAATTTCGCCAACGCCGGCGGGCTACTCCCTGAACAGGTCTGGGATCAGGACGATGTTCCCCGGCGCGAACTCTACCGTGGCAAGCCGTCCGGGTCGGCGATGCCGCTGGTCTGGGCGCATGCCGAATACCTCAAGCTGCGCCACTCCTTGGCCGATGGCGCCGTGTTCGACATGCCGCCACAACCGGTCGAGCGTTACCATCAGGATCATCCGGGGACACCGTTCGCCTGCTGGCGATTCGATCGGCGGGCGAGCACGATGTCGGCCGGCCTGATTCTCCGCATCGAAGTCCGAGCTGCAGCGACCTTGCATTGGTCGATCGACGGGTGGGCCACCACGCATGACACCCCTGCCCGCGCCACCGGACTCGGAATCCACCTGATCGACCTCCCTACCGGAAACCTTCCGGCCGATACCCACGTCGATTTCACCATGCACTGGCATGATGCTGATCAATGGGAAGGCCAGGATTTCCGGACCTCCATCATTCCTGCCACACCGAGTACACCATGACCGACCCTGCACGGTCCGATGCTTTCGTCTTCTTTGGTGCCACCGGCGACTTGGCCTTCAAGAAGATCTTTCCCGCACTCCAGGCGATGATCCGCCACGGCCACCTTGATGTGCCGATCATCGGCGTGGCCCGCCAGGATTGGTCGCTCGACAAGCTGCGCGATCGCGCCCGCGAGTCGCTCGAAGCGAGCGACGAGGGCGTCGACGAGGCCGCATGCGCGAAACTCTGTGACCTGCTCCGCTACGTCGGCGGCGACTACAACGAGCGCAGCACCTTCGATCGGCTGAAGGAAGCACTCGCCGACGCCAAGCGCCCAATCCACTATCTCGCGATTCCACCCAGTCTCTTCCCGGTCGTGGTTGATCATCTCGGCGCCTCGGGCTCGGCCGACGATGCCCGCGTGATCGTCGAGAAGCCGTTCGGGCGCGACCTCGCATCGGCCAAGGCGTTGAGTGACACGATTCACACGGTCTTCGACGAACGCGCGGTCTTCCGGATCGACCACTACCTCGGCAAGGAGGCGGTGCAAAATCTTCTGGTGTTCCGGTTCGCCAACACCTTCCTCGAGCCGATCTGGAACCGCAACTACATCGAGAGCGTCCAGATCACCATGGCCGAATCGTTCGGAGTGGACGGACGCGGCAGCTTCTACGAGGAGGCCGGTGCGATCCGTGACGTGATCCAGAATCACCTGATGCAGATCATCGGCTTCGTGGCGATGGAACCACCAGCGACCACCTACAACGAGGCGATCCGCGACGAACTGGTCAAGGTGTTCCGGCAGATCCGGCCGTTGGCTCCGGAAGATGTGATCCGCGGTCAGTTCGCCGGCTATCGCGACGAGGCGGGTGTCGCGAAGGATTCCACGGTGGAGACCTTCGCCGCACTCCGGCTGACCGTCGACTCGTGGCGCTGGGACGGCGTGCCATTCCTGATCCGCGCCGGCAAGGATATGCCAGTGACCGCAACCGAAGTGGTGGTCGAGTTCAAGCGACCACCACTCACCACGCTCGCGCCCGGGACCGGGAACCATCTGCACCTTCGCGTCAATCCGGACCTGCGCATCGCCATGGGAGTACTCATCAAGGAGCCCGGCGACTCGATGCGAGGCGTGCCGACCGAACTGGTCCTCCTCAACCGGTCCGACTGCGATGAGATGAGTGCCTACGAACGACTCCTCGGCGAGGCCATGGACGGTGACCAAACACTCTTCGCACGACAGGATGCCGTCGAGGCGGCCTGGTCCATCGTCGAACCGGTGCTCGGCGATGCCACACCGGTGCACCAGTATGAGGTCGGGAGCTGGGGCCCCGATGCCGCAGAGATCCTGGCGAGTGATGTCGGTGGCTGGGCCAATCCGAAGGCGACACCATGATCGTGCTCACGATCGATGTCGGTGGCAGTCATGTGAAGGTATTGGCCTCTGACCGACACGAATCGCGCAAGGCCGACTCGGGCCATGACATGACACCGGATGCGATGATCACCGCTGCCCGCGAGATGACAAGCGACTGGCACTACGATGCCGTGACGATCGGCTATCCCGGTGTGGTGCAACGCGGCCGCATCACGAAGGAGCCTCGCAATCTCGCGGCTGGGTGGACATCGTTCGATTTCCGTACCGCGTTCGACTGCCCCGTGAGACTCATCAATGATGCCGCCATGCAGGCACTCGGCAGCTACAACGGTGGCTCGATGCTCTTTCTCGGACTCGGCACCGGGCTCGGCTCGGCGATGATTGTCGACGACATCATCCAGCCGATGGAACTCGCGCATTTGCCGTACCGCAAACACAAGAGCTACGAGGAGTACCTGGGCGACGACGGCCGTGACCGCCTCGGCGAGAAGAAGTGGACCAAACATGTCTGGCGAGTCGTTGAGTTGCTCCGTGCGGCGTTGCAACCGGAATACATCGTGATCGGTGGCGGCAACGCCGACCGACTCGATGAGCTGCCGGAGCATGTCCTCCTGGGCGACAACGACAACGCATTCACGGGCGGCTTCCGCCTCTGGCAACCGCCCTATCACTCACCATCAGGATCCACTCCATGAAACTCGGCATGATCGGACTCGGCAGGATGGGCGCCAACATGGTGCGACGACTCGCACGCGCCGACATCGCCTGCGTCGTGCATGATCGGATGCCCGATGCCGTTGATGCTCTCGTCACGGAAGGCGCGCTCGGTGCACACACACTCCAGGAACTGGTCGACCAGTTGCCGGCACCGCGCGCGATCTGGCTGATGGTTCCGGCCGGTGTGGTCGATGCGGCGATCGCGGAACTGGCGCCGCTACTCGCCAAGGGAGATACGATCATCGACGGTGGCAACTCGTACTATGTCGACGACATCCGTCGCGCGAAGGAGCTTGGGCAACGCGGCCTGCACTACGTCGATGTCGGCACCAGTGGCGGTGTGTTTGGACTGGAACGCGGCTACTGTCAGATGATCGGCGGCGAGAAGGAACCGGTCCAGCGCCTCGATCCGGTCTTCGCCGCCCTCGCGCCGCCGATCGATTCGGCCGACGGGACGCCTGGACGCGACGACACGAAGGGCACCGCTGGCCACGGGTATTTGCACTGCGGGCCCGCCGGTGCCGGGCACTTCGTCAAGATGGTCCACAACGGCATCGAGTACGGCATGATGGCCGCCTATGCCGAAGGGTTCAACATCCTGCGTCATGCGAATGTCGGCGCCACCGCCGTGGGACACGACGCCGAGACCACGCCGATGCGTCAGCCGGAACTGTACCAGTATGATCTGGATCTCGGTGAGATCGCGGAGGTTTGGCGACGCGGCAGTGTGATCGCGTCGTGGTTGCTTGACTTGACGGCTGGCGCGTTGCACGGGCATCCGGACCTGGCGGGCTACGAGGGGCGCGTGTCGGACTCGGGCGAGGGACGCTGGACGATCAAGGCAGCGATCGACGAGGCGGTGCCGGCACCGGTGTTGAGCGCAGCGCTGTATCAGCGCTTCTCGTCACGCGGCGAGTCGGACTACGGCGACAAGCTGCTCTCGGCAATGCGCCATGCGTTCGGTGGCCACAACGAGAAGAAGGGATGAGCAAGCGGTGATCCCGAAGGAACGGATCACTGTCCTCGCCGATGCGGCGGCGGTGGCCGCGCACGCCGCAGCGGTCATCGCCGCTGCGGCATGGGACGCCGTGCATCGTCGCGGCCAATTCCTGTTGGCGGTGAGTGGTGGCTCGACGCCGCTGCCAATGTTCGACGCGCTGGCAGAACTGGAGATTCCCTGGGCACGGGTGCATCTCTTTCAGGTCGATGAGCGTGTGGCACCAGCAGGAGATATCGCACGTAATCTCACCGGACTCGAGGAGCACCTCATCTCCCGGATCGGACTGCCGGCCGATCAGTTGCACGCGATGCCGGTCGAGGCGGTCGACCGGGTCGACGCCGCCGCACTCTATGCCGACACGTTGCACCGCGTGGCGCGGAAGCCGCCGGTGCTTGACCTGGTGCATCTGGGGCTGGGCGCGGACGGACACACGGCATCACTGGTGCCGGGTGACCGTGCGCTCGAGGCGACCGCTGATGTTGCCGTGACGGCGGTGTATCAGGGGCATCGTCGCATGACGCTCACCTATCCGGTGCTGGCCAACGCGCGGCGGCTGCTCTGGGTGGTGAGTGGGCCCGACAAGGGTGAGGCTCTCGACCGGATGGTCTGGGGTGACCCGAGTATTCCGGCGGGGCGGGTGGCGCACGAGCGCGCCGACGTTGTCACCGATCGGGTGGCTGGGTAGGTCCTGTGAGAAGCGAGAAGCGAGAAACGAGAAACGAGAAGCGAGAAGCGAGAAGCGAGAAGCGAGAAGCGAGAAGCGAGAAGCGAGAAACGAGAAATGAGAAACGAGGCGGCCGAGCCGTGGCTTTAGCCACGAGCTCGAGTGCTCTTCAGGTTGGCCGCAGCGAACGAATGTACGCGTGGAGCGCGACGAGTTCCTCGTCGCTCAAACGATCCAGCTGTCCTTTGCTCGGCATCCAATGGTTGAGCGCCCGATTGCCGGGTCCGACGCCCGAGCGCACGACGCGCTCGAGGCTGTCAACTGGCCAATTCCCATAGTGAATCAAGCTTGGACCCGGTGGCGCGTCGGGCGCCGGATGTTGGCCGCCGGTCAGTCGCTCACCGTGACACTCGGAGCAGACGATGGCGGCAATGTAGGCACCCTGTTCTATCGTGCCTGGCGTCGGTGAGGTGGCGGATGGGCGGCCGAGCGCGGGGAGCATCGACTCGCGGGAGCTCGCCCCGAGTACGATGTAGCCCAGGAGTCGGACGTGGGTCGGCTCGATGACGTGGTCGACGGCGGGAGCCTGCCGCAGGTAGGCGATCATGGCGCTGGCGTCGGCATCGCTGATCTGGTTGAACAATTCGAACGGCATGAACGGCGCGAGATGGGTCGAGTCGCGCCGGATCCCGAAGCGGATGGCGCGGTTCCAGTCGGCAGGCTGGAGGCTGTCGCCCACGCCACCGGCACCGCTGGTGAGGTTCGGGGCGACGAATCGTCCGAGCGGCATGTCGACCACCAGCTGTCCACCGAGGTCGGGTCCATGGCACCCTCGGCATCCGAAGATCGTGACGAGGCGTTCGCCTTCGGCGAGAGTCGTCGAGTCCGTCGGTGCCTGGGCGAGGTCGGGCGGAAAAACGGGAGTGCCCTTGAGGCGCGAACGCCCGATCAGGCCGAATACCGTGCCTGCGGCGACGACCAACAGCAGGAGCACGCCGAGAGCGATACCGAACCACTTGATGGGACGCTGGAGAGGCATGGGACCTCCGGATGGAAGGTCAACGATAACGCGAGGTGCGAGAAGTGAGAAGTGAGCACCCCTCGCTTCTCGCTTCACGCCTCTCGCTTCACGCCTACAAGCGCCTCGTGCACCCGCACCATCGCCGCCGTGTCGAGCTTGCAGTACTCGAGCAGCGCGGCGCGGTGGCGCGCATGCTCCGGGGTGGGGTACTCGCCCAGATACATGAACCCGAACACCGCCATCGCATCCTCGCCACCGGCGACATCGAGTCCATCGTACGACAAGTCTGGTGCGACGACTGGCAGCACCTTCTTGATCGAGCTCTTGCCGCGAAAGGCGGGGTGCAGGTAGCCCTTCTTGACGACCTTCTCCAGGTCGAACAGTCGCTTCCGCACTGCGTCGATGCGCGACTCGAGGTCGGGAAACCACGCGGCCAACTGGTTCAGGACCTGTGACTCGTAGCTCGAGTAAACGAGGATCGATCCGCGCTCGCCGAGCGCGGTGAGCAGCGACTCGGCGAACTCGCGGCGCCAGTCGCCGAGGGCGAGTGCGAGGTACTCGTGGTGCTCGAGTGGTGTATTGGCCGCGGGCCGCACGTGGAGTGAGTACTGGAACGGATGCTTCTGGTACGGTGAGGTGCCGGCAAACCACGGCAGCGCGGGCTGGATCGCCTCGAAGTCGAGGTAGTGGATCGGGTAGGCGATGTCGTCGAGATGTTTCAGGACGTCGCTGTCGATGGCGGGGGTGCCGGACCTCAGCACGGCGGCATACGCGGCCTGGTTGTCGGTCAGGTCGGCGTCGACGGGCAGCTCGGAGATCCGCTCGCCGAATGAGATCAGCTTGTCCCAGCGTTGCACGCGGAGGCCCGGCAGGTCGAAGAGCGGATCGGGGATCCCGACCCCCATGCAGTCGACACCGAAGTGATCGCAGTGGCGGCAGTCGTAGATCAGGGTCGGCGCGGGACGATCACCGGCGAGTTGCTGCGCGACGTCGGCGAGGTTGTCGCGGAAGAGTGCGGCGCGTTCGGTGATCTCTGCCGTCGCGTCGCGAATGGTGAGCGGTTCGCTGCCGCTCCCCTCGACATGGTCGGCATTGATCATCACCAGCGACGCGGCGGTGAGCGGCACGCCGGCGGCCGTCAGCACGGCCCACGTATAGGCGACATCGTCGATGTGGTCGGGCTTGAGCGGTGTATCGTCGCGACTGCTGCCGGCCTTGATCTCGATCAACTCCCAGCCGTCGGCGGTGCGACGGAGGGCGTCGGCGCGCGCCACCGCGCCATCGGCCGCGAACGAGGCCTCGAAGAGAAGAGTGTTGGTTGGGTCGTCGAGGGCGGCACGACTGTGCTCGAGCGCCATTGCGGTTTGGCCCGACGGCAATAGTGTGCCCTCGCCCAGCCATTCGCGCGCCAGGCGCTGCACCAGGTTGCCCTCGAAGAACCGCCACTGCAGGCCGACGGCTGGTGTGCCGCCGCCGGCGTGTTGTTCGTACCAACCCATGGTGGGGCAGGTGAGGGCCGAGAGGAAGGAGCGCTTGGTGGTGGGCATGTGCGAAACTTAGGCCCGACCGCCTAGCCGCGGCTGTCAAGCCGCGGTTTGGTTGGCGAGTCGCGGAGCGTGATACCTTTCCCGCCCTACCGCCCTCACAGGATCTCAATGGTTCCCCCGTCTCGCGGCAAACTTCATCAGGTGCTCGGCGTGGCGTTCGGTCTCGCTGTCCTGGTCGGCACCACGATCGCGACAGGGATCATGCGTACCCCTGGCGAGGTCGCGGCCCAGTTGCCCAGCAACGGGCTCTTCATCGCCGTCTGGATCGTCGGTGGCCTCTACGCCTTGCTCGGCGCGATGTCGCTGGCGGAGGGTGGCGTGATCGTTCGGAGGTCGGGCGGACAGTATCCGATCGTCCGACGGGCCCTCGGCCCCTATGCCGGTTTCGTCGTGGGGTGGAGCGACTGGTTCTCCACGGTGGCGAGCATCTCGCTCGCAGCGATCGTCTTTGGAGAGTTCCTGATGCCGCTGCTGCCAGTCATCCCTGGCGGAGTGAAGGCGATCGCGACCACTGTGGTGCTCGCCTTCGGTTGGCTGCAGTGGAACGGCGTGAAGAACGGCGATTTCGCCCAACAGATCCTGAGCGGCCTGAAGGCGCTTGCCTTCGCCGTGTTGATCGTGGCGGGCCTCGTGATGACCGTCCCCGACGTGCTGGTGGGGGCAGCCCCGCCGGCGCTCGTCGGTTCCGGCCTCCTCGCCGGCGTCGTCCTCGCACTGCAAGCGGTGATCTTCACCTACGACGGCTGGACCGGTCCGCTCTACTTCGGCGAGGAGACGGTGGACATCGACCGCACGCTGCCGCGCACGATGATCGGCGGCGTCCTGATCGTGATCCTGATCTATGTCCTCTTCAACATGGCGATGCTCCGCGTCGTGGGCATCCAGGCCATGGGCAGCGATCCGTTCGTCGCGGGCTCGGCCGGTGCGATCCTCTTTGGCCCAAAGGGCGACCTCGTCATTCGCGTGATCGTGCTGATCGCGTTGCTCGGCGGCATCAATGCCAACACGCTCTTCGCCGCACGCATCCCGCTCGCGATGAGCCGTGACGGGTTGATGCCCACGCGCATCGATCTGGTCAATGCCGGCGGCACACCAGTGGTGGCGCACGGTCTCTCGGTGGCGGCCTCGCTGGTCTTTGTCCTCTCCGGCACCTTCAACACCGTGCTGGCGCTGGCCGCGTTCTTCTTCGTGGCGGACTATGCCATGACGTTCGCAGCCATCTTTGTGCTGCGCCGCACCGAGCCCGACACGCCACGCCCGTTTCGGGTGCCGGGGTTTCCCTATACCACCGGGATCGTGCTTGTCGGATCGATCGCCTTTTTGGTCGGCTCTGTCATCAGTGATCGCACCAACTCACTCAGGTCGATTCTGCTGCTCGCGGCGAGCTGGCCAGTGTACCTGATGGTGAAACGATCCAGGGGAACGACATGAGCGACGGTACGGAGTTCTCGCGTGCGATCGTTTGTCCGCCGTCGGACAGTTACGCCCGCGGGCTCACCAGCGCCCAGCTTGGCGCTCCCGATCTGGCGCTCGCGCGCGTGCAGCACGCGGCGTACGTCGCGGCACTCGAAGCGGCCGGTGCACGCGTCACTGTGCTTCCGGCCGACACGAACTATCCGGATTCGACCTTTGTCGAGGACACTGCCGTCGTCACCGCCAAGGGCGCGATCCTCTGCCGACCGGGTGCCATGAGCCGCGCCGGCGAAGTGGTCACGATGCACGCCGCACTCGAGCGACTGCTGGGGCACGCCGTCAACGCGATCACCGAGCCAGGCACCGTCGATGGTGGCGACATCTGTCAGGCCGGCAGCCACTTCTTCATCGGATTGTCGGCGCGCACCAACGAGGCGGGTGCCGATCAGTTGGCGCGCTGGCTACACGCCCGCGGCTACTCCTCGAGCACCGTGAATCTGCGGAACGATCCCGCGCTGCTCCATCTCAAGAGCGGCCTGGTCTGGCTCGGTGGGAGCCAATTGCTGGCGGTCGGTTCACTCGCCACACGGGCCGTGCTCTCGGAATTCGACGTGGTCGAGGTGCCGGCCGACGAGGCGTATGCCGCCAACTCCGTCCGCGTCAACAAGGTGCTGTTGGTGCCGGCCGGCTATCCGGCGCTCAGCGCCAAGCTGACGGCGATGGGGCACCGCGTGGTGCCGCTCGAGATGTCGGAGTTCCGGAAGATGGACGGCGGGCTCAGTTGCTTGTCGATTCGGGTGCCGTAAGCGTCCGCATTTAGGCGCCCGCATTTAGGTGCCTGCGTTTAGGCGTTTGCGTTTAGGCGTTTGCGTTTAGGCGCCTGCGTGAGCGGGCGCTCTGGATCTCGGCGAGGTCATTGGTCGCGCCGATCGACCTGATGGTCGATCCTAATAGCGAATTCCCAACCCCACCCCACCGTGCAGCGGGTGCATTGGAATGGACCGCATCATGCGAGCTCGTTTGTGAGCCACTGGCCGGGGCTGACAGCACCGCTTCGTTCCAGGAGTTCGCGGTCGAGGGTGATCAGGGGTGCTCCCTCGCGCTCGGCAATCGCTGCATACAACGCATCGGCGCCGCGGAGCTTCGTGGTGGTGCCGAGGAGCACTGCTCGACTCGACAGCACACCATCAAGGTCTTCTTCAATCACGAAGGTCGCGTCGAACAGTGCTGCCGCAACCTCCCGTGATACCTCTGCACTCCCAAACCGTCGTGAGAGTGCACAGGCCACCTCGATGCGCGCGAGGCGAGGAACCACGATCTGGATCTGCCGGCGTCCGAGGGCGGCGAGGCAGTCGGCAGCACTCGAATGCATGGGGTCTCCCGCATCGACCGCCGAAATCCAAACCGAGGCGTCGACGACGACGGGCTTCATGCGGGGTCCAGTCGACCCCTGGCCTGGTCGAGGTGGTCCCGCGCCGTCGATGAGTCCACCGGGGGCGGCATCCGGCGGGAGAGCTCGAGCCAACGCTCAAGCCACGCCTCGCCATCCCGAATCCTGGACTCGGCGTCGGTGGTCTCGACGTAGGCGGAGTAGAGCGCCTCGGTGACCTCGCGCACGGCCCGGCCCTGGGTCGCGGCCTTGGCCTTCACGCGACGGTACAACTCATCGGGGATGTCGGCGGTGACTTTCATTCCGGGAATATACCTGTATTCCTGTATTGCTGGTAATACGGGTTGGCGTGTTGCCCTAGGCGCAATGCCTGCGCATTTGGGCGCCCGCGTGAGTAGGCGCTCTGGATCGCGGCTATGTAAGGCAAGCTTCATTGGTTGCTCCGGGCGAACTCACGGTCGCCCCTAAGCTTTATCCAGCCACATCTCCCCGATCTGGCAGGCGTCGCGAGCCCACGGGTGGTCCCTCACTTCGTTCGGGACAGCACCCGGGCTCGGCAAGGAGGGCGGGTAAACCCGCCTGGCTCATCGACACTCGCGGAGCAAGGAGGCTTCAGCCTCCGTCTGTGCCGAGCCCGGGTGATGTCCGTTCCTGAGCAGCGCGAAGGAATGGACCACCCGTGGGCTCGGGAGGTGAGGAATCACCCGTGGGCCTGTGTTGAGGCATGCCCTCTCCAGGATGTGTATAGAAATCCCAACTTTTCTATACATATCTCCGGCGACATGTATACGCGGTGGCGCAGTCCTCTCCACCCGGCGCAGTCTGATCGGCTGCGCCGTCATCGGTGCGGTGCGAGTCGGAGGCCGGCCAGGATGGCCATGTCATTCCGGATCATGCCACGGTCACTGCCATCGAGTGCCTTGAACCCGCTCACATAGTCACGGAGTTCCACGCGCAACCGCACGCGCCCGAGACCGGCCTCGACCCCGCCGCCCAGGAATCCGGCAAGGTTGTGGGTAGCGTCGATCGCGAGGCTGCGATGGTTGTAGCTGCGCAGACCCATCCCCGCACCACCGAACGGTGCCAGCGCGACCTTTCCCAGCCGAACTCGCGGTGCCCGCAACTCTGCGCCGATGTCGACGAGGAACGCATCGAGGCGCGGCTGGTTCGGCAGCCCGAGGTCGCGGGTGCGGGCCCATCCCAGTGTCGTGGTCACGGCGATCGGCCCCGGGACGAATGACAATTGCGCGGCGGTTACCCCGCCGCCAGTGATCGCTGTGCGTTGCGCACCGGTTGGCACAAGCCTGCCCGACGAGACGTTGAACTCCCAC
This sequence comes from Gemmatimonadota bacterium, assembly GCA_039933845.1. Lineage (GTDB taxonomy): Bacteria > Gemmatimonadota > Gemmatimonadetes > Gemmatimonadales > GWC2-71-9 > Palsa-1233. Next base: position 17,244 of record JBDTNH010000003.1, on the reverse strand, counting down.
CGCGGGGGAGTGGTGGAGGTCGACTGTGCCGTCGCGACGGCTGGTGCGGCGAGCAGCAGTGCGAGTAGTGCGAGGCTGACGGTGTGGTAGTGGCGTGTAGTGGTCATGATCGGATCCCTCGAGTGGCGTGTGTGATTGGGTTGCATTCAGGCGGTGACGCGAGCGACGAATCCCCGGACCAGTGGTGCCACGACGAACACCGTCGGGAACGCGACGGGCCAGGTCGTGAGGCAGCTCCTCGTCCACTGGGCGAACAAGCCGGGATGGAATCCCTGGGTCGTCGTGAGCACGAACGCCGAGACGATGGCGACCATGATTGTCGAGAGCAGGGCACTGAAGAGGAGGGGGGCGAAGCGTTGTGAGATGCGCATGGTGTTCTCCATATGTGAGTTGGTTGGGGTGTGCGTTGGGGCGCCGTTCATGGCGCAAACACCAGATGGTCGAGCCATCCGGCGAGGTAGAGGCCGAGGCCGTAGATGGCGTGCGTGAGCAGACTTTGGACGCGTGTGGCGGTGGGGTTCGCGGTCCGTGATCCGGCGATCCCGGCGCCCATTGCGGGCTGCATGATCAGGAGCGGTGCCAGGACGGTGCCGATGCCGACGATGAGTGCCGGTGCGAGTGTGGGGCGCACCAGCCAGGCCATCCCGAACGCTTCCAGTAGGAGCGCCGCGAAGGCGATACCGATCAGGTAGTGCGCCGTCGCTCCGATCCAGCGCTCGGCCGGAATCGGTGGGGCGGCCGCGATCGCCCGGTGGCGAACCTGCCCACGGGCCAGATGCCCGAACCAGCGCCCGATCATGGCGTAGTCGAGGCGAGCGAACCCGAATAGCGGCTGGCGAACGACACCCCAGAGATCCATCAGCAGGGTGGCGCCGATCCCAATGACCGCGGCATGCAACAGGTGATTCATGTGCTCCTCCATGGCTGTCTTGACCGTCGATGGAGGTACGCTACAACTTCAAGTCGACTTGAGGTCAAGGGGGCAGGATGGACATCGGGGAAGTCGCGCGTCGGTCGGGGGTCGTGCCATCGGCGCTCCGGTTCTATGAGGAGCGGGGATTGCTCGAGTCGACGGCGCGGCATGGGCTGCGGCGGCAGTACGACGACGAGGTACTCGATCAGCTTGCGCTGATCACGCTCGGGCGGGAGGCAGGGCTCACGCTCGACGAGATCGGGCGGATGCTCCAGGTTGGTGGCAAGGCGAAGGTCGACCGCGACGTCCTGGCGGCACGGGCCGAGGAGTTCGATGAGCAGATCCGGAAGCTCACCGCGATCCGGGATGGCCTCCGCCATGCTGTCGAGTGTCGGGCGCCGGACCACTTGGAGTGCCCCAAGTTCCGAAGGCTGATGGGGCTGGCGGTTTTACGGGCGACGGCGCGGCCGACGAAACAGGCATCCCGTGTCGCGCCGACCGGGAGGCGTGGCTAGGGGTCGGTGGCCATCGCGCGGTACTCTATTTTGTGGAGGCGTGTTCCCCCCCACCACGGAGTCAGGATGAAGGGTGATTGGCAGGCGTTGCCGGGTCGGACGATCGAGGAGTGGGGGCATGAAGGGCTGGTAAGGCGCCGGTAGGGGGGGGCGTGGGGGCTATTGTCCGCCGGTTCAGCTCAAGTCGTCGATCAGTATCCGAAGGGCACGGCCAAGATCTGGCACATCCTGACTCGCTGTGATCCACACGACATCGTCGTCGGTCGCCCAATAGTGATGGGTGAGCCGGTCTCGCATCCTGGCGGTTTCCCGCCATGGAAACGAGGGGGCAATTTCGGCGATGGACGGGTCCGCGTTCAGCACAGACTTTGACGTCTCACCAAGCACGACCAACTGATAGACAATGGCGTCCCGAACGGCGCTATCAGCGAGGAACGTCGCTTCTCCCCTACGGACATACTCGGCTATCCGCTGGACAGCCTGTTCCATCCGTTCCAGCCGTTCCACCGCATGCAGGCGGCCGTCAGACATCGATGGCGTCGTTCAACACGGTGCTTCGCATCGGTTCCGTGAGCGCACCGAGCGTCACAACATCGACCGGTCGTTGGAGGAGCTCTTCGAGGCTGAGCTCCAGCCTGGCCAGATCGAGCAGGCTTTTCCCAGGCGCGAGGGTCACGAGAAGGTCGATGTCGCTATCCGGACGATCTTCGCCCCGTGCAGCTGTCCCGAACAGGCGGACATCGGAACCACCGTGCGCCTCGGCGGCAGCCCGGATCTGTGCCGAACGACTCAAGACCAGTTCGCGAATTGTCATTGGTTTCCCTCCGTGATGCTGTCTCAAGAAGAATAGTCCATACTTTGCCCACGGGTGGTGAGCTCGTCGCTGAGAGCGACGGCTCGGCAGGGGCGGCGGGTGAGACCCGCCATGGGATCGTTGTGTACAGTCCGCTTCAGCGGACGCTGTCAGCCGAGCCCGGGTGATGTCCCGAACGCAGTTCGGGACCACCCGTGGGCGGCCCAACCACGGAGTCAGGATGAAGGGTGATTGGCAGGCGTTGCCGGGTCGGACGATCGAGGCGGTGGTGGTGCAGGAGAGCGATCTTCAGCCAAAGGCCAAGGTCATCCTGGTCTTCTCGGACGGGACGTATTTCGAGATCTACTCGAACGAGCGCGATCTCCGGGGAACGAATCGCGTCCACGAGGGCGATCTCTGGCGGGTGATGCAGCACTACGATCGCGGCGACACGACGGTCTACCGGGATGAGGGCTGACCGGGGGCGCCCTTATCTTGGGAGCACGATTCGTTGTCGCCTCGGCGGGCCGGGCATTCGGAATGGTGGCGCATGGCCACCTGCCAACCGACCCCTCTCCCGAGGGTCACGGTGGCGCCCCACGATGGGGGATGCGCGGACGGGGCGGCATTGATCATCGAAAGCAGGGTGCCATGTCTCTCGAACAAACCGACTCGCCGTGGAGCGCGACCGATGAGGTCTCCATGCGGCACGCGCGCGTGCTGGGCGCCATTCACACGTCATCGCACAAGCTGATGAAGCACTGCCCTGGTGTCGCGGTGTGCGGCTTCACGTTGCGGGGCGTCGGGCCGCTCTCGGTCGGGTTGCTGACGCAGGTCTGGGGAATGGGCCGCGTTGCGGCGGGGCCGTGTCCGCTCTGCGACGGCTGGGTGTATCCGCTGGAGTTCGGGACCACGCTCGATCCCGAGCTGCTGGTCGGCTACTGCACCACATGTGGCCAGTGTGCGCATCGGGTGATGCGGGGCGAGCCGTTGTCGCCGCGTGAGATCCTCGAGAAGGCGATTCGGGAGCAGGGGTGGGGGCGACCGATCGGGGTGAAGGGATTGGAGCCGGTGGCCGACATCGCGCCGGGCGATTGGCAACCGATCCTGGCGGCACTCGCGGAGTGGGGACACGAGGGGTTGGTGCGGCGGCGGTAGGGGGGAGCTACGAACCGATAGATGCGCGATAGGTGACAGGTTCGAGTCTGCAGGATTCGCCCAGAGCTCCCGGAAGTTGAAAAAGCCCCGGTTTCTTCGTGAAGGAGAACAAGCGGTAAAAGACCCCGTCATCCTGATCGGGTTCACGGCCGGCAGGGCGCGAACTACGGAGAAGTCTTCTCCATCGCAGAATTCGGTACCGCGTACAGTCGAGCTTCCGTGCTACAGTTCAGAATGCCCACGCCAACCTGCCTGTTCGTCTACCTCTACCGCGACGCCAGCAACTACAAGGGGTGGGGCTTCCTGGAGCTGCGCGGCGAGGCGAGCAAGGCAAACGAAGCATCCATCCGTGAGGTTCTGATCGACGGGATGTGGTTCGACCCGGAACGAGCAGGGGTGCCGACGGTCTTTCACCTTGCCGCCGGCCCCGGCGGATTCGACCAGAGCCTAGACCACCCTCTGCACGAATTCATCGGACTCGAAGCGCCTGAACCGAACCACCCCTGTGCACAAGACCCGGAGTTCACCATCAAACAGCTCATCAAGCGCCTTCGGAAGGCGCGGGGGTAAAGCAGAGCTATACTCCGGGCCAACTCGATTCCATCGGCCGGCCAGGTGACCACCGTTCGTGTCCTCGCTGCGGTCTGTACCCGCGGCTCCCACTACCTGATCGCCCAGCGTCCGTTGCACAAGCGGCACGGCGGGCTGTGGGAGTTCCCAGGTGGGAAGTTCGAGGCGGGCGAGTCGCCGCTCGATGTGGCGCGCCGCGAACTCGCAGAGGAGCTCGGCGTGAACTTGATTTCCATTGGCAGGTTGATCTTCTCGACGCACGACGATGGGTCGCCGTTCGTGATCGAGTTCTACCCGGCCACGTTCGACGGGGAGCCCGCGGCCCTTGAGCACGCTGATCTGCGCTGGGCGACGCTGGCGGAGATTGCCGAGCTGCCCCTGGCGCCGTCGGATCGCGCCTTCGTCACCTCATTGGCAAGCTGATATAGGCCTGGCGGCCCTCGCTGCTCGCATCTAAGCTACAGGCATGAGCTCCCCCACTCGTCCCCGCAGCTCGGCATACGTCGACCTCCCCATCGCGGACTTCTGCGAAGCCCCCGAGGACGCGCTCCTCGGGCGTCTAGTCGCGTGGAGTGAGTTCGACATCGAGCTGACGCAACGCGCGGCGTGGACCGATACGTTCCCGATTCTCAAAACGGCGCTGACAGGACTCACAGGACACCTCTACCTCGAGTTCGATGTCCCTCGACTAGGCAGCCGGATCGATGCGGTTGTGATCAGCGGGGCAGCCATCATCCCGATCGAGTTCAAGGCTGGCGAGGCCACATACCCCCGAGAGGCGTTCAATCAGGCCTGGGACTACGCTCTGGACCTCAAGAACTTCCACCGCGCGTCTCACGAGCCGCCCGTCTTCCCTATCCTCGTGGCTACCGAGGCGCCGGACCGCTCGGTCGGGTGGGAGGTACCCCACCTCGACGGTGTGCGCCCCCCGCTCGGCTGCAACGCCAGCACCCTCGGCTCGGCGATCCGCGCGGCCGTGCAGCTCGCGGGGGGCGGTGCGCTCGACGGCCTGTCGTGGGGGCGTGCCCCCTACCACCCGACGCCGACCATTATCCAGGCCGCACGCGCGCTATACGCCGGCCACTCTGTGGACTCCATCTCCCGGAGCGACGCCGGTGCGGAGAATTTGACCATTACGTCGCGCCGAGTCGAGGAGGTCATCGAAACTGCCCGGCGCGCGGGGAGCAAGGCAATCGTCTTCGTGACCGGGGTGCCGGGAGCGGGCAAGACGTTGGTCGGCCTGAACATCGCCACGCAACGCCGCGACGAGTCCACGCCCACGCATGCCGTCTTCCTCTCCGGCAACGGTCCGCTGGTGGCAGTGCTCCGCGAGGCACTGGTGCGAGATGAAGTGTCGCGCCGGAAGGCCGCTGGCGAACGCGTCCGCAAGGGCGAGGTTGCACAGCCGGTCAAGCAGTTCATCCAGAACGTTCATCACTTTCGCGATGACGGCCTGAAGCGGGCAGAACCACCGATCGATCATGTCGTGATTTTCGACGAAGCGCAGCGTGCCTGGAACGAATCCAAGACGACCGATTTCATGCGGCGACGGAAGGGCATCCCTGACTTCAATCAGTCCGAGCCTGCGTTCTTGATCTCAGTGATGAATCGCCATCCCGATTGGGCCGTCATCGTCTGCCTGGTTGGCGGCGGGCAGGAGATTCACACCGGCGAGGCCGGGATCGCAGCCTGGCTGGAAGCGGTTCGGGAGCACTTCCCGCACTGGAAGGTTCACATCTCCCCACGCCTAACCGATGCCGAGTTTGATGCAGTCGCCCCTATCCGCGATCTCGCGGGATCCACCCGCGTGATGGAGGAGCCGCACCTGCACCTCAACGTCTCGATGCGATCGTTCCGCGCCGAGCGGGTATCGGAGTTCGTGAAGCTGGTACTCGACACTGAGGTAAATCGTGCACGCGAGCTACTGTTGGAAATCACCGAACGCTATCCTGTCACCCTCACACGTGATCTAGGCGCGGCGCGCCAGTGGATCCGCGAGCGAGCGCGTGGGAATGAACGGTACGGGCTGGTAGCGTCATCGCAGGCGATGCGACTGAAGCCCCACGCGATTGATGTCCGCGTCAATGTTGACCCGATCCACTATTTCTTGAACGATCACGAGGACACGCGCTCCTCCTGGTACCTGGAAGATGCAGCCACGGAGTTTCAGGTGCAGGGGCTTGAGCTGGACTGGGCGATTGTGACCTGGGACGCTGACCTACGCTACACACGCGAGGGGTGGCGGCATCACCAGTTCCGGGGCAAGAAGTGGGAGCAATCGCATAAGGAAGTGCGGCAACGGTACTTGGTCAACGCCTACCGGGTACTGCTAACGCGAGCGCGCCAGGGGATGGCCATCTTCGTGCCTCGTGGCGAGCAAAGCGACCCGACTCGGAATCCCAAGTTCTACGATGGGACCTACGAGTACCTGCGCGGGCTGGGGGTTGAAGAGTTGCGATAGAGCTATCCGATCATCGATTTCACTCCGACCGCTTCGCCCCAGTTCGAGCCGGTCCGGATATTCGACGAGAGCGGACCCGCAGCCCGTCACCCCCATCCCAATCACTCTCCACAGCCGGCCGCAACCGCGGATCGGTTAGCCCGATCTGATCGAGCGTGTACCGCGACTTCCCGTAGTTGCACGCCCAGCACGCGGTGACAAGGTTCTCCGACGCTGTGGCTCCGCCGAGACTCCAGGGCACCACGTGGTCGATCGCACCCCGGAACACGAGCGCCGCGCCGTGCCGCTCAAGGTTGGTGCGGCCAACCGGAAACACCGCTTCCCCCATGAGTCTCCCAAAGCGCTTGAGTACCGGCGGCGGTATCACGGGAAGCGCGCAGAACCGACAGTGATAGCTGTCCCTGCGATACACCTCGCGAGCGAGTGCTGCCGTCGGATTGCGCGGCCCCAATGCCGGCGACGCCTGTGGTGCAACCCGACGGCCGAGCAGTCGGTGGCGCAATCTCCCCGACGTCTGCCCGTGCTCGATGCACCAGGTCTGCACTTCAGTGCCCGGGAAGCCCGCGAGCAGTCGAATAGTCTCCGAGATGTCGCCCTCCGCCGCCGCCAACATGGCACCCTCAAGAATCGGGAATGCTTGACGTATCCGCCTTGGCGGCGGAAGCGGCGCCTCCGTGCTCCACAGATTGGGCGAGGCGAGCTCGGTGCAGGATTTACTTCCTCGGCACACGGACTTCTTCCGATGCTTCAACCAGCATGCTCACCGCCGCTCGATCCGAGTCGTCTGCTCCTTCTTCAGTTGGTCGAACTGCTCCCAGCCGATCTTGTGACCATTGGTCGTTGACCTCGGGAACCAGACCAGCGAGCCGTTGGAAACCGCGAGCGTGCCCAGCAGCTCGCCGTCCTTGTTGACGGCAAACTCGACATCCGCTCGGCCGAGCGGGCGAGCAGGACGGTGAATTCCACCTCATGTGCCATGATTCCTCCAAAGGGAAACAGGGGACGGCAAGCCCCTCGATCGGCGGAGCATCATCACGGGCTCAGCGTTTTGGTGCCGGAACGTGCAGATCCCTCCACGCGCACCTATGGTGCTTGGTCGGGATGACTGCGGCCGTACCCCTCACCGCAACACCCCCGGCAACTCCGCCACCACGATATACCGTTCACCCGCGTCGCCGTTGACTACCAGATAGATCCTGCCGCGTCGCACCACTGGCTCCAACCCGCCCGAGATGCCAGCTGGACCGCGAATCGTCGTCAGGAATTCGCCCTCGGGTGTGAAGAGATCCCATCGGAGTGGATCGCCGGCTGGTACGGTGCGCTCGATCCAGAGTCGGTCGCGATCATCGGCGAACAACCCGTCGATCGGCGGCATCGAGTCAGGCAGGTACGCCTTCAGATCGGTCACGATCGACGGAACATCCTTCGCGATGTCGGCGAGACTCTCCTTCCACTCGGCGATGTCCGCCGCCGTGACCGGCACTCCAGACTCCGCGACAGCCACCTCAAGCGTGGTATCACCCGACACCGCATTCATCCGAACCAGCGTGTATGCATCCGGCGACGAGACCCACACACGATGCCGCTGGTCGAGCGCGCCATAGGCCCTCCCCGCGAACGGCAATCCCGTCGACCACTGACCGCGACCGTACGAGGCGACATAGCCACGTCCGGTCGTCCGATCGAGGACCACCGAATCCCGCACCTCGGTGGCAGGATCGAAGGTCTTGAACATCCGGTAGCTCGATCCCTCGACCACGCCGTTCTTCGACATGTCCGGCGGCGGCCCCGCGATGCGCTGGCTCCACGACTCCCACAAGACACCGGCCGTGTCGATCGTCACCGACCAGCGATAGCCGAATCCCGGCACGAGACCCAGGTAGCGCTTCCGCTCGAGGCCAGCCGTGTCGAGCGCCAGGATCATCCCCTTGCCGTGATCGTTGACCCAGAGCGTGCCATCGGGCCCGAACCGGAGGCCGTTGGCCTGCGACAACTCACCCGGCCCTTCACCCGGCCGACCCAGCACGGCGAGCTGCGTGCCGACCGAGTCGAAGACGGTGATGTTCGACGCACCATAGTCGAGCGCATAGATCCGACCGTCGGGCCCGACATCGAGATCGCGCAGATCATTGAAGATGCGACTGGAGTCGTCGACGTACTTGCCCACACTGAACAGCGCGACGAGCGTGTCCTCGTGCATTGGCAACCCGGCGGCATACGACACGATCCCGCGACCGTCGGGCGCCGTCTCGCGCGTGAAGCCGGGGACGGCGTCGTCAGCGCAGGCGGCGAGCAACCAGGCGAGCAGAGCGCATCGGATCACGGTGGGGCCTCGGGGGAAACAGACTCCTGAGAATACGGCCTGCGGTGGGGTGGCGCTAGCGATGCGTCATGCGTCCTGCCTCAGCCGTGCCGCCACCACACCCATGGTCTGCTCCAGCTGTTCCCGGGTCGCATCGCTCGCCAGGATCACATCCGCATCGCCAAAGCCGCGACCTAGGTCGATCGTCACATCGGCCGCCTCGAGGTACAGCCCCGACATCGTGCTGAGGACTTCGATGAGCATGGCCGGTGCGTGCACCGAACGCGGTGTGGCGCGGAGCAGCGTGAACGGCTTCGCCACGAATGCGTCGGTCCCGACGATCCAATCGAGCGCGTTCTTGAGCACACCCGGAAAGCCATGCGCGTACTCGGGGGTCGAGACCACCAAGGCATCCGCCCGCCGCACCCGTTCCACGAATGCGTCACGATCGGCGTGCGGCGTCTGCTCGTGATCGGGATTGAATGGCGGGATGCGTTCGAGGTCACGGTACACGTCGACCACGACTCCTGGCGGCGCCAGCTCGGCGAAGCGGTCAATCAGTCGTGAATTGGTCGACCCGCTGCGGAGACTTCCTGAGAGGGCGAGGATGGTGGGGTTGGACATGCAGGATTCTACCCGGAAAAAGCGAACACCACTTCAAGGGTTTCCCCTGCCAGTGGTGTTCGCGGCGGCAACAAAGCTCCCGGGGAGTTGTTCAGAATTATCGGGCGAGGGGGACGCCGAGTCAAGGGCAGATCGCATTTCTCAGTGCGCTACCGCGTTTACATGTATGGCGTTGACCTTGATGCCCCCGGCAACCCCACCACGACGTCGGCCACGCACCGAGCATTGGTACTCTCCCGCCGACGCATGCACCGAACGCGGTGGGGAGGAAGCCGTGCCCCCGACTCATGCCCGCTGGTGGTCCGGTCGCCAGGTCGTGATCATCGCCACGATCTTCTTCCGGTCGTTGATCCCCTCGCTCAGGACCCGCTCGGCCAGCGCCGGCAACTCACCGTCAGACGCGAACCGCATCCCCACCAGCTGCTCGACCGTGAACTCGTCGATTCGGCCGTGCATGCTCGCCGGCAGCAACCGCGCCAACCGGAGCCGCTCCTCGAGACGGATCACCCGGTCCTGCACCGAGAGCACCATCAAGCGCGCCTGGAAGTAGAATACGATCAACGCGGCCGCCAGCAGGACCGCGAGCACGTTGCCCCAGTTGAGCCCGTGCCGCAGGTGGTAGACCGTGGTCCCGAAGTAGAGCAACAGGATCGGTCCCACAAAGAAGTGATACGGTGGGCGCCAGCGGGTGTACCCGGCGGCGGACTGCGGAGCGGCATCGGACATGGTGTGGTGCCTCTTGGTGGGGAGATGGGGACAGTGCGAAAGCTAGTGCATGGGCGTTGAGGCTGTGCGAAGCGTCGCCGGCAACTCCGCCACTACGATATGCCGCTCGCGTCACTACGTTCGGCGTGACAGGTCAGTGTTCGGCGCACCAAACCGCGACCTGACAGCCGCGGCTCGGCCTCGCTTCTCGCGTCACGCTTCTCGCTTCTCGCTTCTCGCCAAGATCCTCGCCGTCACCTTCCCCACCGTCAGCCCCTGCACGATGATCGAGAAGCAGACGATCACATAGGTGATCGCGATCAGCTTGTCACGGTAGAGACTCGCGGGCAGCGACAGCGCGAGCGCCACCGAGATGCCGCCCCGGAGACCACTCCAGGTGAGAATCGCCGCCGCGCCACGCGGCAGGCTCCGTCCGCTCGGCAACACCGATACCGGGATCACCACGGAGATGTAGCGGGCCACCAGCACCAGCGGAATCGCGAGCACCGCCGCGATCGGCACCTTGTCGCTCACGTCGAGGATCACGACCTCGAGCCCGATCAACACGAACAGGACGGCATTCAGGAATTCGTCGACCAGTTCCCAGAACTGATCGAGTCGATGCCGCGTGGTCTCGGACATCGCGTCCTGTCGACCGCGTGTGCCGATGATCAATCCGGCGACCACCATCGCGAGCGGCCCCGAGACATGGAACACATGCGCAAATGCGTAGCCGCCGGTGACCAGGGCAAGCGTGAGCAGGATTTCCACCGAGTAGTTGTCGACCGCGCGGAGCATCCGGAAGACGACATAGCCCAGGACTGCGCCGTAGGCCAGGCCGCCGACCACCTCGACGGCGATGAGTTTGGCGACCACGCCGGCGGTGATCGCTTCGCCGCCAAGCAGTTCGATCAGCAGGATGAACAGCACGACGCCGACGCCGTCGTTGAAGAGCGACTCGCCGGTGATCGTGGTCTCGAGTTCCTTGGGTACACCGACGCGCCGGAGGATCGCGCCGACCGCGATCGGATCGGTGGGTGCGATCAGGGCCCCGAAGACCAGCATCCACGAGAGCGGAATGGTGAGGCCGAGCGCGGTGAAGAGATACCAGCCGCCGATGCCGACCACGGCCGTGGTCATCAGGACGCTGAGCGTGGCAAGCGTCAGGATCAGGCCGCGGTACTTCATCAACTTGGCGCTGTCGAGATGCAGTGCGCCCGCGAACAGGAGGGCACCAAGCATGCCGTTGAGGACCGTGTCGTCGAAGTTGATCGCCTGCACGAACTTGGTGAGCCCGTCGATCGGCATCACACCGAGACGGCCGGCGATGACGATCAGGATCGAGCTGACCAGCGAGAGCACCATCAGGCCGATGGTCATCGGCAACTTGACGAAGCGGTAGTTGATCCACGCAAGGACAGCGGCGATTGTGGTCAGTGCGGCGATGAGGTCGAACACCGTCACAGGCTTGGCTCCGGGTGGCAGATGCCTCGAAGATACTTGCCGAACTCGGCCACCGGGTGAGATTCAAGCCATGATGCTCCGGCCGCTGGTCCTCGCACTCCTCGTTCTGCTGGCCCCACTCGGTGCGCAGGGCCGGTCGGCGACCCCGCGCGTTCCTGACACCGTGTTTGTCCGCGACACGACACCACTCCCGGCGGCCGGTGTCCCCGTCGTGATCGATGGCGACTCGGTGCTCCGCATTTACGCGCCACTCGGCGCGATGACTCCCCATGAGCGTGCGGACGCGATCGCGGCCCGGATCACCCGCCTCGAGGCAGAACTCAAGGGGACCGGCGACTCGATCACGGTGCGCTCAGACGAGGGACGCACGCTGGTCATGCTCGGGGGGCGGCCACTGATGTCGGTGCTCCAGGGCGATGCCGATTCGGTCGGTGTGCCGCTCGCCACTCTGGCCGCCAGCTACCGCGATGCGCTGGCAGTCGCCTACACCACCAGTGCGATCCATTGGCGCTGGGACCAGATCCTCCGCGGTTTGCTCTACACGCTCCTTGCCACCGCCTTGGCGTTCTTCCTTGGCTGGCTGATTCGCCAGCTGGTGGTGCGAGCGAGACGCCTGCTCGGTCTGCTACGTGCCTCGAAGCGGCTGCCGTCGATCAGGTTCCAGAACCTCGAGCTCCTCTCCGCCGAACGGATCGCCGATCTTGGTGCCGCCATCCTGTCCGTGGTGCGCGTCGTGGCGTGGTTGCTGCTCGGCTACTTCTACCTGGTGCTGGTGCTGTCGTTCTTCCCGTGGACCGCCGAGCTCTCGAATCAAATCCTCCACTACGCCACGGCACCGCTCGGCGTGGTTGGCTCGGCGATCACCGGATACCTGCCGAACGTTTTCTTCATCGCCGTGATCGTGGTGGTCACCCGCTGGGTGCTCCAGGTGATCAAGGCGGTGTTCAACGCAATCGGCAGCCACACCATCACCTTCCAGGAGTTTGAGCCCGAGTGGGCCGAGCCGACTTACAAGCTGGTACGCGTGCTGGTACTCGCGTTCGCACTGGTGGTGCTGTTCCCGTACTTGCCAGGTGCCAAGAGCGATGCGTTCAAGGGCGTGACGATCTTCATGGGTGTGCTCTTCTCGCTCGGGTCGACCGGTGCCGTCGCCAACCTCACCGCCGGGACGCTGCTCACGTACACGCGATCATTTCAGATCGGTGATCGGGTCCGGATCGGTGATGTCATCGGTGATGTGATCGTTCGGACGCTGCTGGTGACCAAGATCCGGACCCTCACCAATATCGAGGTGTCGATCCCCAACAGTCAGGTGATGAGCGGTCACGTGTACAACTACACCGCCCTTGCCGCAACTCAGGGTGTAGCACTTCAGGTGACCATCACGATCGGCTACGACGTGCCGTGGCGGCGGGTGCACGAGTTGCTCCTGGCGGCCGCAACCACGACGGAGGGCATCGAGACCACGCCCGCACCCTTCGTGCTGCAGACGGGGCTCAACGACTCCTACCCGATCTACGAGCTCAACGCCTACACCCACGATGCCTCCCGGATGCGGTTCACGCTCTCCACGCTGCACGCGGCGGTGCAGGATCACTTCGCCGCGGGCGGGGTGGAGATCACCTCGCCGGCCTACGTGGCGATTCGGCAGGGTGACGCCAGCACGATCCCGGAGATGAAGGCGTGACCGACCTCTGGGAACGGATCAGCAGTCTCGACCCCGTGCTGCGCGGTCGCGTCGCCGAGACGATCGCGGTGGTCCTGGGGTTGATGTTCGTCCGCTGGGTGCTCTTCCGGTTCGCGGTGCCCCAAGTGGACGACGCCAATATCCGATTCCGGATCCGGAAGGTGATCACCTACATCCTGGTGGTCACCGGCCTGCTGCTCACGGCACGCGCCTGGTCTGACGGCCTCGCACAGGTCGGCGCCTTCTTCGGCATTGTCACAGCCGGGCTCGCGATTGCACTCAATCAGCCACTCACCAACCTCGCCGGCTGGCTCTTCATTCTCTGGCGCCGCCCATTCCGGATCGGCGACCGCATCCAGATCGAGCAGTACCTCGGCGACGTGACCGATGTCCGACTGTTCCAGTTCACGATTCTCGAGATCGGCAACTGGGTCAACGCGGATCAGCACACGGGCCGGGTGATCCATCTCCCGAACGGGCTGGTATTCACGAAGGCGCAGGCCAACTACTCCACGGCCTCAGGGCTGCTCTGGAACGAACTCGCGACGACCGTGACGTTCGAGAGCGACTGGCAGCTGGCGAAGCAGTTGCTGCAGGAGATCATCAAGCGTGAGACGCTGCAGGCACGCGACAAGACGATGCGCCCGCCCCCACCCGGGGGCGGCCACCATGTCGCCGTGTGGCTCGAAGGGGATCCAGGCGTGATCACGAGCGTGGCAGACAGTGGCGTGGTCTTGACGATGCGCTACCGCTGCCGACCCGATCAGCGGCGCTCAAGTGCGGAGAAGATCTGGGAGGAGCTGTTGCTGGCGTTCGCGGCGAATGACCGGATCGAGTTGGCGTATCCGACGACGCGGTTTTATCAGCCGTAGGGCGAGACACGAGAAGCGAGAAGCGAGACGCGAGACGCGAGACGCGAGATTCGTGAACGACGGGAGTCATCCCGACCAAGCGCCGAAGGCGCGCGTGGAGGGATCTGCACCTCCGCGCATCAAGTGCAGATCCCTCGACTTCGGCGGCATGGCCGCCTATGCTCGGGATGACGCTTCTCGCTTCTCGCCTCTCGTTTCTCGCTTCTCGCTTCTCGCCTCTCGTTTCTCGTTCCTACCACCTTCCCAAATCCCGTCCAATCTCCACGCGGCCCGCGTACCCGCCCTCACGGACACCGGCAAGCAGTTCGGCATCGGTGGCGCCCATCCGAATGATGTGGGTGAGCAGCAGGAGCTTGGGACGCGCCCGAGATGCGATCTCGCCGACCTCGACATCACTGGTGTGGAACGCGCGCATGTACGCGGGCCATGATTCACCCCCGGGCCGACCCTCAGGCGTGAGATGGGCGGCACTGTACACCTCGTGCACCAGCACATCGGCCCCGCGTGCCGCACGCTCGAGCTCGCCGTTCGGCGCGGTATCGCCCGAGATCACGATGACTCGATCGGGCGTCACGATCTTGAAGCCATAGCTGTTGGGGAAGTCACCGTGCGACACACGGATCGCGCTGATGACGACGCCGGCACTGTCGTAGATCACCCCGGCCTTGGCGAACTCGCGAACTGTCACGTGGTCGCCGCCGGCAATTTCCCGTTCGAGTCCCTCGGTCCGAACGCGGATGTCGGTTGCCCACGCCGCATGCACGAGGGAGTCGAATCGAGCGGTACCGGGCGGACCGTACACCGGGAACGGATGCGTGCGTCGCATCACCCACGAGGTGAGCACGAGGTCGGGATAGCCGAGCGTGTGGTCGCTGTGCAGGTGCGTCAGGAAGAGTGCGGTGGGGCCACTGATCGGGAGGCCGGCGGCCGCGAGCTGGCGCATCACGCCGGGGCCGGCATCGAACAGGAAGAGGCGGTCGCCGACGGTGATCGCCGTGGCGGGGCCCGATGCCGCTGGGTTCGGACGCGGCATCCCGGTGCCGAGCAGGATCACGCTGGTGGTGGGCGACTGGGCGGCAAGTGGCGTGGCGATCCCCAATGTCACCAGGAGCGTCACCCAGCGGTTCACGTCGGCACCGCCAACTCCGCCGTGGTTGTCGCGATGTTCAGGAGGTGTGGGTCGAAGCCATCCTCGAGCGTCGGCTTGATGATCCGGAAATATGGCGAGACATCGAAGTCGCGTGGCGTGAACAGCGAGTAGTGTCGGATATGGAGCACCTCGCGTGCCTCGTCACGACCATTCACCCGCTGGATCAGTTGCTTCACGTCGGGAAGGATCGGATAGCGTTCCGCCTGATACGCCTCGGCGATGAGCGACGAGCAGATCGCACGGGTCGGATCGCCGCTGCCGAGCGCCAGCAATCGCCGACGGTACTTGTCCGGCACCGGTGGCTTGGGGATCAGGTAGCGGGCGAGATCGGCGATGTGTTTCATGTCGTACCGATGCCCGAGCCGCGACAACGCGTGATCGAGCACATGGCGGATCTCGTCGTCGGAGAGGCCGACCGGTCGACAGATGCGGGTGTGCAATCCGGCGTACTTCGAGAGTGGCACCAGTCGAACGCCTTCGCTCACGTCGGCTTCGAGCAGGATGTTCGGGTCGAGGCCTTCCGGCGCATTGGGATCGGGGTGCGCCACACAGAGCGTCGAATGCGACCAACTCGATTGCGTCAGGTACTTGATGGCGCTCGAGATGCGCGACGATCCCTCGATCAGGAGCACATCACCCGGGCGAAGGGTGCGTGCCAGCTTGCCGGGTGCGCTGGTCGCGACGCGTGCCTGCGCGCGGCGCGGCATGTTGAGCCACCGGGCGAAGTGGCGGCCCAGCCCATCCAGTGCCTTCACGGACGCTGGCCGAGCGGGCGAATCCAGATGTTGCGGTATCGCACGGGTGAACCGTGGTCCTGGAGTCCGAGCGGCAAGCGATCGGGATGCTTGACGTAGGGCGGCCGCTGGTGGTGCTCGGTCGGCCCCGTCAACGTCACGTTCTGCTGCACCAGCACACCGTTGTGGAAGACGGTGACGCGGGCGGGCTCGGTCACCGCGCCGTCGCTCCCGAAGCGCGGTCGCCGAAACAGAATGTCGTAACTCTGCCAGCTTGCCGGTGGCAACGAAGCGTTCACGAGCGGTGGGTACTGGCCGTAGACGGCGGCGGCCTGGCCGTCGGCGTAGGTGTCGTTCTCCCACGAATCGAGAACCTGGATCTCGTAGCGACCCATCAGGAAGATGCCGCTGTTGCCCCGGTCCTGGCCGCTCCCCGTTACGGGCGTCGGGGACATCCATTCGACATGGAGTTGCGCATCGCCGAATCCCGCGACGGTATGGATCGCCCCGCTTCCTGGTACCACTTCCATGGCGCCATCGATGACGCGCCACGGCGCGGCCGCGTTCGAATCGGCATCGGAGCGCCAGCGATCGAGGTTCCGGCCGTCGAAGAGCACCACGGCGTCGGCCGGCGGCGGCACGACGGCGGGGCCGCCGGGATGCACCACCATCGGCTTCGGGCGGTCCAATGCGTGGATTGGCCAGTCCGGCGACGGGGCGGTGTCCTTCTGGGCCAGCAGGGCGGTCGGCAGGCAGATCGCGAGCAGAAAAGTCGAACGGAACACGGGAACTCCGGGGTCAGGCGTCGAGAATGCTGGGCGCGATGAAGTCTAAACGAGAGGCGAGAAGCGAGAAGCGAGAAGCGAGAAGCGAGAAGCGAGAAGCGAGAAGCGAGAAACGAGAAGCGAGAAACGCTGCCATCCCGACCGGAGCGAAGCGGCGAAGCCGCCGCAGTCGAGGGATCTCTGGACGGGCAAGAGATCCCTCGACTCCGGTGCTTTGCACCCTCGCTCGGGAAGACATGGCGGCGGCGTTCTTCGCTTCTCGCATCGCGCCCCTACTGCACCTCCAGCAGCTCCACCTCGAACACCAGCGTTGCATTGCCGGGGATCGGCCCGTTCCCCGCCTCGCGATAGCCCAGCGCTGGCGGAATGATCAGTGTCCGTGTGCCACCGACTCGCATGCCGGCGATCCCCTGCTCCCAGCCGTCGATGACGGCGTGCCCACCGATGGTGAAGGGGTAGACTCCCGCGTCGAACCCGGTGCCATTCGGGAGCTTGCCGTCGTACTGGACCC
>JBDTNH010000002.1:0-73132 GCA_039933845.1 Gemmatimonadota bacterium | reverse complement strand
CCGCGATACACCCCATCGGCGTGACACGAGGCGCAACTCGTGGCGAGGTGCGCGCCCGTCAGCGGGAACTGGGTCGCGTTGTGATCGAAGGTCGCTCCCTGCCAGGTGGTCGTACTCGGGTGACAGGTGGTGCAGTCGGTGCCATAGCCCGCGGCCGCATGCGGCGGATCCCGGGTGCCGGCATAGTCCGGCTGGTGGCAGGAGACGCAAGTGGTGGGAGTGCCAACATAGTGGCCGTCTGTGTGACATGAGGCGCATGTGGCGGCCTGATGTGCACCCGTCAGCGGAAACGCCGTCGTCGCGTGGTCAAACGGCGCTCCACGCCAAGATGTTTCGGAGTGGCAAGTCGCACAGTCTGTCGGGAACCCGGCGCTGGCGTGGGGCGGTGACACCGCCGCTCGATAGTCGGCTGCGTGGCATCCGACGCACTGCAACGGTTGGCCAGTAAACTGTGGTTGGCCGGCGATCGTCCGGGCGTGACATGACTCACAACGCGCTGCCGCGTGAGCCCCCCGCAGCGGGAACCGCGTTTCCTCGTGCAGGCGCGGGAGGCGCGTCTGATCGCTGAAGTCGCGAGTGGTGTGACAGCGGCCGCACGTGAGACCCAATTCGCCACGGTGCACATCTTCATGGCACGAGGCACACTGCTTCGGCGCTTCGGTAAAGACCAGGGAGGTATGGCACGACTTGCAATTGGCCGTGACGTGGGCCCCGTCGAGCGGGAAGGTGCGCTCGGCGTGGCGGAACCCGGGTGCGATCCGGACTGGGGTCCAGCCGCCCGGGAGGTGGCATGTCGCACACGCCATTACCGAGTCACCATGGGGGTTGGAGACGATTTGAGCACCGACCCCACTGCCAGCGAAGGCGACCATCAATGCACCGAGGAGGAGGGGTCTCATTGCCCCTGCCCCTCACGTTGGTCGCGGTGGCAATCCTCGCACCGGTGGGCGATCGGTCGATAGGTGGTTCGGGGCCCGTTCTCCGATACCTCGGTGCGATGGCAGCGAGCGCACGCGACCGTCGCATGTGCGCCGGTGAGCGGAAACGTCGAGTTGCGGGCGTGGTCGAATCGCAACGTATCGGTGAACGATGCGGTGACGTGGCAGGTCTCGCACGCCCCGTGGTCGGCTCGGGAGGTAAACTGATCCCCGTGGGGCGTCACATGACACCCAGCGCACGTGGTTCCTTGCGCCGCGTGCAGGTCGATCACCGGCATGGACGCCGCGGCGCCGATCAGGGTCGCCCCGGCACGCCACACTGTATCGGAGGTCGACAGCCCGGTGTGACAGTTCACGCATGCCACGGCACGATGGGCCCCATCCAGCACGAACGTGAACGCGCCATGCTCGGCGACCCCCACCTGCGCAGGACGGAAGGATGTGGTGCCGTGGCAGGCCGAACAGCTGAGCGAATCAGCGGCCGAGGAGGGGTGCGGATCACCATGGCAGGCGGCGCAGCTCACTTCCGGCACCTGGAAACGAATTCCTGCCGACCCGTCCTCGCGCCCTGGGCCCAAGGGTGGCAGGCCCGGCCGCTCCGGGCCATGACACCGAGCACACGTGATCGTCGCATGCGCCCCGTCCAAGACGAATCCTGCGCGCGCGTGCTCCCCGCTATCGAAGCGTACCCGTGCCCACCCGGCATCGCTGTGACACGACGTGCAGGTCGCGCTCTTGAGTTGTCCGCCGTGCGGATCGGCGTGACAGCTGTTGCAGCCCGTGACGGTCATCTTCAACGGAACGGTGAGGTTGCCTGTGCTCACTGACGTGGTCGATTTGTGACACTGCGCGCACGGAACCGTCGTGTGCTGGCCCTGCAACACGAACGCGGTTTCCTGATGTTGGGCGAGCGTGAATGTCGCGGGCCGGAATCCCTGCTCTCGGTGACAGGCCGAACAGTCGAGCTTGGACCCCTCACTGAAGCCCGCACCCTCGTGCACGTCCGCGTGACAGGTGGCGCATGTACCGAAGGCCGGGCGCGGAGTGGCCATGTTCGATCCGTGGCAGGCTTCGCATCCCGTGGACCGGTGCTTGCCGAGCAATGGGTAGCGCGTGGCTGTGTGGTTGAACCCGCGAGGATCAATCACGTTGAACCCCCGCGTGACGTGACAGGAGCTGCAGGTGCCGGGGAGACGCCCCCGATGCGGGTCCGCGTGACAACTTGCACAGTCGGCAAACGGGAGGGGACGGTAGCGTGGCACTCGGGTGCCGTCCGGACCTGACGCGATGTCCAAGGATTTGGCCAGGTGGCAGGTCGCGCAGTCGACCTGTTGGTGTGCCCCGGTCAGCGGATATCGGCTGTCGGCATGGTCGAATCCGGGGGCCGGCGCCCAATCCCGGACGTCGTGGCATCGAGCGCAATTGTTCCCGAGGGCATTGTCGTGCGGATCGTCGCGTCGGTGACACGAGACGCAGGTCGTCTCGAGCCCCGTCCAGCCCGGACCATGCCGCGGGGCAGGAGCGAGCACGGCCGCCGGCCCACCCCGGAATTCGGTTCGATGGCAGTCGAGGCAGGCGACCTGACGATGCTTCCCCTCGAGTGGCCACCCCGCGCGGCGATGATCGAACTGTGCTTCCTCGCCGGCCGCCCACTCGATCAGGTCGAAGTCCCGACCGGCGTGGTCGGGATGGCAGGTGCCGCAGGTCTTGCTTCCCATGACAGCAGCGTTCGCATGTAGGCCACGCGCTCCAGCTTTCAGCCAACCGATCTCGCGGTGGCATGTCAGGCAGAGCTTGGGCATCGCCTCGGCGGCCCGGCCGTGACAGGTGGTGCAGTTGGTGGGCCCTTCCAGCAACTGGTGCGCGCGCGCAAGTGGTCCCGGTGAGATCTGTGCCGAGAGAGAGACCGGCAGCAGGATCGCCGCGGCGACCAGCAGGAGGCGGCACACCAATCAACTCACCTTCCGATCGGCCGGCGGCATCGGGAGATCCTTCTGGATGATCCTGACGCCGATTCGCTCAAGGAACGGATACGGGGCCTCGCCGCCGATCCGGATCACGACGTCGTCGTTCGGCAGGATTTGACTGCCACTGGGCCCGTCGAGCACCACCACGTCACCGCGGATCTCCCGGACCTCGGTCTCGAGCATCAGCGTGATCCGGCCGCGGGCGACTGCTGCATCGAGCTTCTCGATGTTCCGCGGCTTGACCCGCGCGAAGGCGGCGTTGCGGTAGGAGAGGTGTACCCGGGTTCCATGCTGGTTGGCGAGACCGACCGCAGATTCAATCGCGCTGTCCCCCCCCCCCACGACCAGGACACGCCGTCCCGCGAACTGCTCCATCTCGATCACATCATAGACGACCTTCTCGCTGTCCTCGCCGGACACGCCGAGCTTCCGTGGCGAACCGCGTCGGCCCATCGCGAGCACAACCCGACGAGCCTGATGCAACCCGCTGCTGGTCCGGAGCCGGAACAGCCCATCCTCGGACACGATATCCTCGACCCGCTCTCCAGTGCGCACCGCGAGACCCGTACTGGCGACGATGGTCTCCCAGATCTTGAGCAAGTTCTCTTTCGACGTGTCGGCCACCCAGAGGTCGCCGTACAGCGGCATCGTCACCGGCTCGGCCAACAGCAGCTTGTGGCGCGGATACTTGCGGACGCTTTCAGAGAGCGAACCCTGTTCAAGCAGCACGTAACTGAGGCCAGCCCGGTGCGCGAGGATCCCGGCGCTGAGGCCGGCCGGTCCCGAGCCCACGATCACGACATCGACGGTCGCCGCATCACCCGCCACGCGCGGCGCACCAGGGGGCAAGACACTGAGGATGTGCTCCATCGCCATCTGGCCCTCGTTGATCGCATTCTTGATCAGACCACGCCCACCGAGTTCACCCACCACGTGCAGGCCGGGCACGTTCGTCTCGAAATTTGCATCGAGGAAGGGCACCGCCACCCGGTTCACCGCCTCACCCGTCGTCACGGCGATCGCTCCGATTGGACAGGCTGCGACGCACTCGCCGTGTCCCTGGCAGAGGGCGTTGTCGACAACGGCCAACTTGCCTCGCATCGTCAAGGCACCGGGCTCCGGGCAGGCCGCCACGCAGGTGGCACACCCGACACACATGTCAGATCTCACCATGGCACGAGGGTCGCCCGCGGCCGCGCTGAGTGTGGCGCCCGAGGATTCAGGGGCCACCACCAGTTCGAAGACCTGGGATGGGACCCCGCATCCGGGACAATGCATCGCACCCAGCGGGACTGCGGTGTTGCAGCGGGGACAGGGCCGGGATTGCCCAGGAGCCTGGCCGATCGGGGTGGCGCGCAGGTGGAGCCACACCGATGCGACCGAGACGAGCAGGAAGCCGAGGACGGTCCAGAGCATACCCATCGCGACCGCCTAGAACCGGACCCCGCCGACCGCGAGGACAACGAGGACATGAATGACGACCGCCACCAACGCCGTGATGGCGAACGGGCGGTGGGCGATGTGCCAGAATCGGAACACGCGATGTGTGGCGGTGAGCATCCGGGCTTGCTGCCGAAGCGACAGTTCCTGACTGGCGAGGCGCACGGCATCTCGCAGTGCGTCGCGAGACAGGGGCTTGCCGGCAGGGGCGACGGCGGCCCACCGGCGACGCACCTCCGCGATCCGGCGGTGACGAAGCAGGTCGTCGGTGAGCATCCGCCCCAGTGTGCGCAGGATGCCCGCCTCGACCGCGAGCGGTGGTGTGATATCCAGCGTTCGCTCAATGAGGTCTGGGCTGAGACCGGTCGTCAGGGAGAGGTTGCCGAGCAGGTCGCGGCGTCGATTGGCCACCTCCTCGCCCGTGAGCTCAACGCCGTTGCGAGCCCGCGGAATCCGGACGTACAGGTAGCGACCCACCACGCCGGAGAGGATCACGATGACCATTGCCAACAGCCCAAGCCCGATCAGCCCGTCGGCCCGCCACGCCGAATGAATGGCGAGGAGCAATGGGAGCGCCAGGGCTGTGGCGACGTGCACATCCATCCACTTGCCCAGCGATCCAAGAAACGCGAGCCGACGATACTTCTTGCGAAGGGGATAGAGCCAGAGGAAGAGGAAAATCAGAAGTGCCACGATCCCGGCGGTGAGCCCGACTGTACCGGATGGCCGGAAGATGGGATGCCATGGATGACGGACCCGCACCGCCATGGGGGAGAGGTAGTAGGGTGCCGCGATGATGTTGATGATCGTGAGTGGGAGCCCGATGCCCATGACCCATCCCCATAGGCGCCAGCGATCGCCCCGGAGCGTGCGACTTGGTCCAGGGGCTGTCTTGGCCAACAAGGGGGGTCGAGCTGGCGTGACGGAACTGACACGCAGCGTCGACACTCCCTCGGACGCCGCGACTGGCGTGCTCATTCCGGGCCTCGATTCGTGGTGGGACAGCCTGAAGCAGGAGCCTGGGCGCTCCGCCCTCCTGATCCCGGCCGGCGGCCTTGATTCAGAGAGTATCGGCGAGAGGGACGGTAATATTACGGATCCGGTCCTTCCCCTCCCCCACGTTAGCCGGGTACGTTCGCTATCACAACATCATGCCGAGGTGGACCATTTCATGACCACACCCCAGATGTCAGCCTGCCCGGCCTGCGGACAGGACGCGTCAGGCCGGTTCTGCGCCAACTGCGGCACCCTGCTTGACTCCGGATGCTGCGCTGGCTGTCGAGCCCCAATGGCAGCCGGGGCTCGCTTCTGCGCGGCCTGCGGTCGCCCGGCGACACCCACGGGGGGCCAGCCAGCCGCTCTACACCGGGGGTCGCTGGGCCCAGGAGCAATCGTCGGAAGTCTGCTGATCGTCGCGGCGGTGGTCGCGGTGCTCGCGGTCCGCTCTGGCGATAACGGCACCACCACCGGGGCGGCCGCGACGGCGGTCGGAGCCTCCACAGCTCCAGACATTTCGAACCTGTCGCCACGCGAACAGTTTGGCCGCCTCGCGGACCGGATCGAGCGAGCAATGTCGTCCGGTGACACGGCCACCGTCATCCAGTTCTTCCCGATGGCGGAAGGTGCCTTCACCAATCTCACTCCGGAAGACCGCGACGCCGATGCGAGATTTCATGTTTCGCTGTTGAGGGCGCGGGTCGGCCATGCGGCGCCAGCGCTGGCCCAGGCCGACACGATTGCGATGAGCGACTCGACGCACCTCTTCGCATACTACCTCCGGGCCATCATCGGCGACTCCGAGGGCGACACCGGGGGCGCCGCGCAAGCCCGGGCAAACTTTCGCCTCCACTACGATCGTGAAATCGCGAGACAACTCCCCGAGTACGTCGCCCATCGGGAAATGCTCGAGCAGTTCCTTGCATCAGTCCCGGCGAGCCAGTGACCGCCATCGCGGCAATCGCGAGACCTCCCTGGCCGGCGTGCGGTGCAGCGTTCGTCGCCTCCTGACACGACTCCACGTGGACCGCATCACATGACGGCGAGGTCATCAGCCCCCGCAATAATCCTCCTCTCGGGAGGGATGGATTCGGCCACGTGTCTTGCGATGGCCGGTGACGCAGGGTTCGCCTGCCACGCCCTGTCGTTCCGTTATGGCCAGCGGCATCTGGTCGAACTCGAGGCCGCGGCTCGCGTCGTGGCATCACTCGGCGCCGCGAGCCATCGAATCGTGGACATCGACCTGGCACAGTTCGGCGGTTCGGCGCTGACCGCCGACCTCGAGATCCCGAAGGGCCGCAGCGAGGCAGAGATCGGCGCCGATGTGCCCATCACCTACGTCCCGGCGCGCAACACGATCTTCCTCGCATTCGCGCTAGCGCATGCCGAGGTGCTCGGCGCACGCGACATCTACATCGGTGTGACCGCGGTCGACTCGTCCGGGTATCCCGATTGTCGTCCCGAGTTCATCACGGCATTTCAGCGCTCCGCGCGACTCGGCACTCGACTGTCCGACCTCACCATTCACGCGCCACTGGCGCACCTCTCGAAAGCCGAGATCATCGCACAGGGTCGAGCGCTCGGCGTGGACTACGGCCTCACCCGGACCTGCTACGACCCCGACACGCATGGACGAGCTTGCGGTCGCTGTGACGCCTGCACGCTGCGCCTGGCCGGCTTCGCGGCACTCGGCGTCACGGACTCCGCGCCCTACGTGTAGAAGCTTTCTCGCTTTCTTGCTTTCTGAGATATCTTTCCCTCATGACGTCCTACGCGGTCAAGTCCTGCTTCTACACCCTGCAGGGTGAAGGGAAACAGGCCGGACGACCGGCGGTTTTCCTGCGCTTTGCGGGCTGCAATCTCTGGACCGGACGTGAGGAGGACCGTGCCACCGCGACCTGCCAATTTTGTGACACTGATTTCGTCGGTGTGGACGGCGACGGGGGTGGCACGTTCCGGACGGCGGAGGCGTTGGCCAGCCATGTGACCGCCCGCTGGCCTGTCGAAGTGGCCGGTGCGCCGTACGTGGTCTGTACTGGGGGGGAACCCACACTGCAGCTCGACGGTGCGCTGATCGACGCGTTGCACACGGCCGGGTTCGAGATTGCCATCGAGACGAACGGCACTCGGCGGGTTCCCGATGGTGTCGATTGGGTCTGCGTCTCACCGAAGGCTGGGACGACATTGGTCCAACGTCGCGGCAACGAGCTGAAACTCGTCTTCCCGCAGCCCGAGGCGATGCCGCCAGCATTCCAGGATCTGGATTTCGACCACCACTTGCTGCAGCCGATGGACGGGCCGAACCAGGGTGCCAATATCCAGGCAGCCGTCGCCTATTGCCTTGCCCAGCCCCAATGGGGACTTTCCCTGCAACTCCACAAGTCGCTCGGCATTCCCTGAGGAGCTCATGCTCGGCTACAGCGATCGCATCGCCCATGCACTGACCTATCTCGCCAAGCACTACCATCCGCTGGCGCCAGTCGGCGACGCGCTCCCCTTTCTGGCCCAGCCGTACAGTGTTGCGATCATTCTCGCTCGACATGGGGTCGACGAGACGACCATCCTGGCTGGTTTGCTGCATCACCTGCTCGAGGCCACCCAGGCCGATCGGCGCGACGTCACGATGGTGGCGGTCAGCGAGCGATTCGGCGTCGTCGCCGCGGGCGTGGCCGCCGATGCGGCCCTGCCACTGCGCAGTCAGCACGGGATGGACATCCCATGGCGTTATCGCCGCCGTGACTTGCTGGGTCAGGTGGCGGTCTCGGACCCCCGTGCCCTCGACATTCGCTGTGCCGTCGAAGTGCATGCCTGTGGCAGCGCGATCTCGTTGTTGCGGCGACTCGGCCCCGAGTACCTCGACCTGCAGGGGCGGGGCGGCGGGCGCGAGGCGATTGACTGGTATGAGGATCTCCATCTCGCGCTGGGTCGCCGCGACGACTGGCCGTCAACCACCCTGCACCACGAACTCGGGCAACTCGCGGGCGAGCTCCGCATGCTGGCGCGCGAGCGCTGACTATCTTGTGAGCATGTCGGCCATCAGTCCGGACCCAGCCACGATCGCCCAGGTCGAGCAGACGCTTGGCGAGCGCTTCCGGTTGGTCCACGTGGCCGCCGTCTCGCACGAGCGCCTCCTCTTCCAGGCGTGGGACAAGTTGGTCCGCCGCACCGTCTCGCTCCGGGTGAATGTGGAGTCGGAGCCGGTGCTCCGGCCATGGTTCCTCAAGGAAGCCGAAGCCCTCGGTCGATTGGACCATCCAGCCATCCGGCATCTCTACGAAGCCGGCGTGATTGGTGATGTGGCGTACCGTATCGGCAACTGGATCCTTGGCGAGAGTCTCGAGGAGGCGGTGCAGCGCGGCCCGCGACCAGTGCCCGCCGTCCATGTCCTGGCTCGTGACCTGCTCACGGCGTTGGAGCATGCGCACGCCCACGGCATCATCGTGCGGCGCATCGTGCCCGCGTCCCTGCTGCTGACCGCCACGGGACGCGGCACCGTCACCGACCTGCGCTTCTGCAACCACACCCTGCCGGACATTCCGGCCACCGAACACCCCACGGGACTGGAGTACCTCGCCCCCGAGATACGGGGGGGGGAGCCAGGTGACCCGACCAGCGATATCTACACCGTCGCGGCGATCCTGTACTTCGCGATCACCGCCACTCGCCCCCCCCTCGATACCCGTCACCTGCTGGCACCCTCGCGCATCCGCCCGGTCGTGCCCGTCGCCCTGGAACGTGTCATCTTGCGGGCGCTCAAGCCTGACCCCGAGGACCGCTACCTGACGGCGGCGGAGATGCTCGAAGAGTTCACGAGTGACGCCGGCGAGTACGAGTCGCCGCAGGTCACGCTCCCTGCCCTGTCGGTCCAGCAATCCGACGGCAAGCACTGGGAGGCCCGCCTCCGACGTGCCCTGGGGGATGACTACGAACTGCTCTCTCCGCTCGGGCAGGGCGGCTTCGGGCGCGTCTACCGCGTGCGCGACCTGCACCTCGAGCGGGAGGTCGCGCTCAAGATCCTGCACCCGCACCTGACCGCTGATGCCGGCGTGGTGGAGCGTTTCCGACGCGAGGCCCAGCTTGCGGCGCGCCTGAACCACAGCAACATCGTCAACATCTATGACATCGCCGGCCGGTCTGGGCTGCTGTGGTACACGATGGAGATCGTCGACGGGCCGAACATCGCCCAACTCGTCGAGCGTGACGGACCGCTCTCGGTCGACGCGGTGCTTCGCATTCTGCGCGAGGCGCTCTCGGCGCTCGGACACGCGCACGCCCTCGGGCTGGTGCACCGCGACATCAAGCCGGAGAACATGTTGCTCGAGCGGGATGGCTCACTCCGCATCACCGATTTCGGATTGGCACTGGCCCTGCGCGGGGAAGGACGGTTCGGGGGGGCCACCTCGCAGAGCGGGACACCACAGTTTGCGTCGCCGGAGCAACTGCTCGGCGAGCAGGTCGATCAGCGGACCGATCTCTACTCGCTCGCAGCGGTGGCGTGCTACGCGCTACTTGGTCGGGTCCCCTTTCCCGGCGCGACACCGGCACAGGTCCTCGCGAAGCAGACCACCGATGTCGTGCCCGATCTTGCGGAGGAACGCCCTGACGTGAGCGAGGCATTGTCCGCGGTGCTCGCCCGTGCCCTACGCAATGATGTCCATGCGCGCTACGCCTCCGCTGGAGAATTCCGGAGCGCCATTGAGGAGGCGGTCCAGAAAGGGTTGCGGCGACCAGGTGGTGAACTCGCGCGCCTCGCCGCACGACTGCTCGGCGCGTGAGACCCCTCGGGCCTCGTGCACGCCGTCTGGCCTCCTGAGCGCCACGGCAGCGGCTCATGAAACGGCCCCGGCGATGCAGGGCATCGCCGGGGCCGGTCAGCTCAAACCCATCGTGGGGTGCTACTTGTGGCGGTAGACGACTCGACCGCGAGTGAGGTCGTAGGGCGAGAGCACCACACTGACCCGGTCGCCCTCGAGCACCCGAATCTTGAACTTGGACATCTTCCCGGCGGCATAGGCCAGGATGGTGTGTCCATTCTCGAGGAGCACGCGGTAGTTGCGGTCGGGCAGGACCTCCTGCACGACGCCTTCCATCTCGATGCCTTCTTCCTTCGCCATCCACGCTCCATCGTCGGGTCATGCCGGGGGCCCATTCGGCCGCCCGGTCGGAGGGCAATCTGGGCCGCCCATGCTGTCGGCGCAATGCACCCCCCTCAGGTCAGGCTCTGCAGTTCCCCCCTGAGCATCTCCATCTCCTCCTCCACCATCGTCACCAGATCACCGAGCATGTCCGCCTCAAAGGAGAGATCGACGCCAGCGGCGCGGTACAGCTCCGGCAGTGGCCTGGTCGCACCGAGCGCGAGGAACCGCCGATACGCCGCGACCGCCTTGACCGGATCCTGGCGGGTGTTCCGCCAGACCTGGAGGGCGCCGATCTGGGCGATGGCGTACTCGATGTAGTAAAACGGGTACAGGAAGATGTGGAGCTGGCGATACCACCGAGCCACCCGCTCCACGCGGAGTCCTTCCCAATCGATCCCCTGCTCGAACCGCCCGCGAATCCGGAGCCAGGCCTCGTCCCGAGCCACGGCATCGGACCCCGACGGATCGGTGTAGATCCACGACTGGAACGCATCGACCGACGCGATATGGGCAAGAGCGACGAGCAGATCCTCGAGATGCTCCAGCCGCGCCGAGACGGCATCAGCCTCGGCGTAATAACCCGTCGGTCGCACCAGAAACGGGCTCGCCAGCAGTTCCATCGACATCGAGGCGAGTTCCGCCGACTCGGCACCGGGATGCCGTTGCCAGATGAGTGGCCGCTCGTGTGACGCGAAGGCGTGGAAGCAATGGCCGGCCTCATGCATCAGGGTCATGACATCCTCGGGGATGCCCGCGGCGTTCATGAAGACAAACGGTCGCCCACGTGCATGCAGCGTGTCGCAATAGCCACCGGGCGCCTTGCCGGGCCGTGACTCGAGGTCGAGCAGGCCTTCGGTCATCATCAGGCGGAACTGCGACCCGAGGGTTGGCTCGATCTCCGTGAAGATCCTGGCCGCCTGAGTCTTGAGCTCGTCAATGTCACGGTAGGGCTTCGCCGCATCGACCCGCCAGGGATCCACGGCCGTGTCCCAGGGACGGAGCACGAGCAGGTCCAGTCGCTCCCGCCGCTGGACGAGGACCCGCTCGACCGCTGGTACCACCTTCTCCTCGATGGCCGCGTGCAAACGTTCGGTGTCGGCCGGTGTGTAGTCGAACCGCCCCTTGGCCACGAAGATGTAGTCGCGGTAGTCGGTGAAGCCCGCGTTCCGGGCCATCCGCTGCCGGAGTTCGACCATCCGATCGAAGACGCCGGCCAGTTCCGCGCGCGCCTCGACATACGGGGCAACCCCGGCACGCCACGCCGCCTCGCGAGTGTCGCGGTCCGTCGACTTCAGGAAGGGCGAGAGTCTCGGCAGCGGAACACGTTCGCCTTGCCACTCCGCCGTCATGCCACCGCTAACCTGTTGATACTTCGCCGCGAGACCCTCTGCCTCGGCGACAAGCGGGACGTTTGCTTCCCGGAACAGGTCGATCGCGGTCCGAAACCGACGGAGGACCGTCGCCAGATCTGGATCATCGGTGCCGATCGCCACGAAGCGGCGCGCGAGCGCCACCTCCTTCTCCTCGAGCCTCGGAAGGATCTCGGTGGAGAACCGGAGGTGAGCCTTTCCCTTCGCGGTGTCCGCGGTATCCGAGGTGTAGGCGATCATCGCGAGAGATGCGGCCTCCGTGACGAGCTCATCGAGCCGCGACCACGACGCGAGCCATTCCGCCCGACTCGTCTCGGTGAGTTCGGCCGTGGCAAGGTCTTCGTACCAGCCAGCGATATCGTCCCAGGAGGCGGAAGCGAGCCCACCGCTATCGGGGGGAAGGGGAGTCCTGAACATCCGAAGATGATAACGTGAGTCAGGTGTCATGGCACCCGCGGCACCGGCCGGGCGGCCCGAATGTACCGGAACGCGACCATGCCGACCCCCGACACCACCAGACCGCCGATCAGGAACGGGGCGTCCACCCCGAGACGTTGGAATGCAATGGTCCCCACGATCGGTGCCACGACCCGGGAGACGCCAGCAAAGGTCTGCGCCACCCCCATGGTGGTGCCGAGCTCACCGGGGACCGCGGCCTTCGACAGGAGCGAAGTGGTGGCCGGAAAGAGCAGGGCCGTGCCGATCGGGATCAGCGGGATGATGACGGCGAGCACCCAGAGGTTCGGTGCCACGGGGTAGAGCAGCAACCCGGTCGCCAGCACCACCGTGCCCAACCGCATCGCGCCGACCTCGCCCAGACGATCGATGGCCGGGCCGAGCAGGAGCGACCGCATGACAAGCGAGAGTAACCCGGTATAGACGAAGAAGTACCCGATGGTGGCCTCGGTCACCGCAAACTTCGCCTCAAGCCAGAGTGCCAGGACGCTGGTCACAAGCGAGAAGGCGAGCATCCCGACACCGTAGATCAGCACGAGCCGCGGCGCCGCACCCCGCGGCGAGCGAATCACTTCCCATGCCGCATGCCAGACCGGGCGGCGGCGTGGCGGGGCGATGTCGGCCCGTCGCGACTCCGGCAACCAACGCCACGCCGCGAGGACGTTGCAGAGACAGAGGGCACTCGCGATCAGCCCCGGCGCCGAGCGTCCGAGCGCGGTGGCGGCCGATCCAATGGCAGGGCCCACCATGACCCCCGCGGCCGTCGCAGCGGACAACCATCCGAGTGCCCGTGCTCGATCGTCGGGTCCGACGGTGTCACTGATGTAGGCATGGGTGACACCGGTCGTCCCCCCCCCGGCGCCCTGGATCAATCGCGACACGAAGAGCAACCAGAGGGCATTCGCGAGCCCGAACACCAGGAACGCGAGCGAGGAGGCGAAGAGCGAGATCAACAGGACGGGACGCCGTCCGATCCGATCCGAGAGCCGGCCCCAGAGGGGTGCGGCCACCAGCTGGGCGATCGAGAACGAGGCGATCAACCAGCCGATGGTCTCGGGAGACGCGTGAAAGTCCAGGGCGTAGAACGGCAAGATCGGCAGGATCAGGAAGAAGCCGAGCATGTCGATGAACGAGACGGCGATGAGGACGCTCAACTGCCGGAACTGGTCGCGTTTCGAGGGGGGGGAAAGCTCGGTCATGCCGAGCGGCTCCGGCCGCGCTCGGCCAGCAGGAACGCCCCGGCGCTGATCAGCGCCAGCACGACGCCATACGCCGCGGCCACGCCAATTTCACCCTGCCGAATCGCGCCGAGGATCTCGAGCGAGACGGGGCGGGTGTCGTAGGTGTAGAGAATCACCGACGTCATGAAGTCGCCCAGGCCGGTGACGAACGCCAGTGCGGTGGCCCCGGCGAGCGCCGGTCCGAGCAGGGGGAGCGTGATCGTCCAGAGCACGCGCCACGGCCTGGCGCCGAGCGAGGCCGCCGCCTCGTCAAGCGCCGGATCGAGCCCCCGGATCGCGCTCACCACCGCCCGTCCGACAATCGGCAATGCGCGCACCAGATAGGCCAGCGGCAGCAGCCAGAGTGTGCCGATCAGGATGATCCGGCCGGTGAGTGGCTGGTGCCGGGCAAACATTGTGGCGAGTGCAATCGCATACACGGTCCCTGGGACTGCCCATGGCAAGGCGAGGAACGCCTCGAGCCAGCGCGACAATCGTCGCCGGGGGTCTCGCGCGGCCAGCGCCACGAGCACGGCGAACAGTGCCGCGCCCGCGGCGGCGAGCGTGGCCATCCAGAGCGACGTGGCGAAGGGTTGCCAGCGCGAGGGTTCGGCCACCAGCACGACATAGTTGGTGAGCGTCCAGGCCGCGGGCAAGGCGCTGGTGGTCCACGCGCCGACCGGGACGAACGAGACCATCAGCAGCGCCAGATGCGGCAGGAGCAACCATCCGGTCGCGCCGAGCGCCACGGCCATTGATGGCAGCGTGAAGGCGCTCCGGTGCCGACTTGGCGCCGGTGCGAGCCCCTTCCCTGCCCCCCGCACGCCCGGACCACCGAGGCGCGAGGCGAGCACGACCGCCACGAGGGCCAACACCACCAGGGCCAGGGTCTCCACCATGGCAATGGCGATGTCGCCGTTGAGGCGCGTGCTGATGAGTTGAGTCGGCAGCACACGGAATCCCCCCCCGAAGACATACGGCGCCGAGAAGGACGCGAGCGACGAGAGCGCCACGAGGAGCGCACCGTTGCCGATCGCCGGGCGTAACAACGGCACGACCACCGTCCGAATGGCACGCCAGCGGGAGGCGCCCAGCGCGGCGGCGGCCTCGAGCAATGCGGGGTCGAACGACGCCAGCGCCCCCCGCACCAGCAGGTACGGGTAGACGTACATCGTCGTCGCATGGATCAGGAGGATGGCGCCCGCACCCTCGAACCGCCACGGCGCCTCGGTGGCGCCAGTGAGCGCCATCACCGCACGCGCAAGGACACCACTCTCGCCATAGAGAAAGAGGAACGCGACCACGCCGACCAGGGGGGGGAGCACGGCCGGCAGCGCGAGCAACGCCCCCAGCAGCGCCCGTCCCGGGAAATGGACCAGGCGAGTCAGCAACGCGAGGGCGGTCCCGAGTGTCCCCGCGAGCACCACGCTCGCGAGCGCGATCCAGAGCGAGTTCCACGCCGCTCGCCACTCATTCGGTTCCCGAACAAATGCACGCACTGCGTCGAGTGTCCAGCCATCGCTCCCGCGGATGGCATCGAGGGCCACGAGCAGGAGCGGCTCGAGCACCAACCAGCCAAGGATGAGCAGCAGGAGCGCGGCCCCATAGCCACGCCAGCTACGGGTCACGTGCCCGTGCCAAACGCATGGGCCCCGACCCCGCTCGGCGACAGGTGCACCGGGGAGCCCACAGCCGCGCTCATCGGATCGGCGAGCACCTCGAGGTCGAGTTCACCGCACCGAACCAGGAGCAGGTCGCGGGCACCGACAAACCGTCGATGCTCCACCACACCAGCAATCGTGCCCGCGGGATCGATGACCAGCGCTTCCGGACGGAGCAGCAGATCGACCTTGGCCCCGACCTCAAGTCCGCGAGCCGTGGCGCCCAACGTGGTACCGAGCGCTCGCACCACCGCCTCACCCTCAGTGATCGACACCACGGTCCCCGGCACCGCCATCACGCGGCCAATGAAGCCGGCGACAGCGGGCGTCGCAGGATGGCCGTAGAGGTCCTCGGGCGAACCGACTTGCTCGAGCACGCCGTTCAGCAGGAGTGCCACGCGATCGGCGAGCTCGAAGGCTTCCTCCTGTTCGTGCGTGACGAGGATCGTCGTGATCCCGATGCGTCGCACGAGTTCCCGAAGTTCGCGCCGGGTCCGCTCGCGAAGCGACGGGTCGAGATTGCTGAGCGGTTCGTCGAGCAGCAGAACCGCCGGTTCCGGCGCCAGGGCCCGGGCCAGTGCGACCCGCTGCTGCTGCCCGCCGGAGAGTGCCGTCACAGCCCGCGATGCGTATCCCGTGAGATCCACGAGCGCCAACGCCTCGCTGACGCGTGCCATCCTCGCTGCGCCGTCCATCTGGCGGCCCGCGAGACCATACGCCACGTTCTCACCAACGCTCAAGTGCGGGAAGAGCGCGTAGTGCTGGAACACCATCCCGCAGCGACGATCCACCGCACTCACGCCCGTGACATCCCGTCCCGAGAGCAGGATGCGCCCCGCATCGGGGCTCTCGAAACCCGCGATCAAGCGGAGCATCGTGGTCTTGCCGCTGCCGCTCGGTCCAAGCAGGGCCATCACTTCGCCCTCCGCGACCGTGAGCGAGACATCGCGGACGACCGCCGTCTCATCGAATCGCTTGGCGACATGCTCCACGATCACCGTATCCATCAGCTCCCCTTTCCCGTGCCACGCACGCGCTGATCCCAGTAGCGCATCCACGCGGTCCCGTTAATGGCGAGCATCGACCAGTCCATCGGTGCCGTCACCATCCGCTGCTCGACATCCGCGACCCACGCCGGGACGGAATCGAGCGGCAAGTCGTGCCGAGCTGGCAGACGCCAGTGATGCTCCGCGGTATAGATCTGCATCCCTGGGCTGCCGATGAATTCGAGGAACGCCTCGGCGGCCTGCCGATGTTTGGTGCCGCGCACCACGCCGATCGCGTCATCGATCACCACCGTGCCGCTGGTCGGGAAGGTGTAGTCGAACGGCATCCCCTTCGACTGAGCGATAAGAACATCCGGCAGGTCCCAGAGCGTGATGCTCCCCTCGCCACGAGCCAGCTTCTGGTCGAGGATGGCAGGGTTGAGCGCGTAGGTGCGGGTCTGGCCATCGAGGCGGCGGAGCCACGCCATTCCCGCCGCGGTGTCTCCCGTCGCGCGGATGCTCCGGACCAGGATCAGGCCCCAGATCGCTCGCATCGTGCCGCTCGCCACCGGATCTCGGATCAGGACCTGGTCGCGCCAGCGCGGGTCAAGCACCTCGTCCCAGTCGGTCGGCGCGTCCGCCCGCGGCACGAGGTCGCGGTTGAAGGCGATCACCGCCGGGGTGCGGTAGAGTGGCCAGTACCGCCCGTCGGGGCCGACACCCGCGCGATCGACCTCCCCCCCCCAACTCGGCGCGACGGGTTCGAGTACCCCCTCGACCACCCCGCGCGCGAAGATCGTCGTCGGGCCACCGAACCAGAGGTCGGCGACCGGGTTCGGATTTTCGAAGCGGAGCCGATCGAGGATCTCCTGACTCCCCATGTCGAGCCAGCGCAGGTCGATCGTGGGGTGGGCGGCCTCGAAGCGCGCCTCGACGGCCGCCAGCAACGGCCGATCGTGCGGGGAATAGAGCGTGAGCGGCTCACGACCGTCGGCACACGACAGTGCGAGGAGAGACGTGAGAAGTGAGAGTGCACGTCCCAGGCATTTCCCGGTCCTCGGCATCACGACAGCCCTCACGGCGCCCCGATCGCCAACAGGTTGGCGAACAGCCGCCACGCGCCCGGCACCGCAGCCGGCAGTTCGCGGAAGAACGAGAGACCGGTGTACACCACGGTCCCCGTGCCATAGCGAGCCACGAGCACGCCCCCACGGATCGGCGACTCGCCCGGATCCGCCATCTCGAGCATCGGGGTCCACGCCGCGTCCCAGGTCGCGGCGAAATAGAGCCCCCGCTCCTGCACCCACCCGTCCCAATCCGCATGGGTCATCCGATTGGGGCCGGTGGCGAGCGCCTCGGAGCCGGGAAGCCAGCGAACCGGCGAATGTTCGTCGGTGATCCGATCGTGCGGTCGGCCGATGGTGATCGGGTACGGCGCGTACCCACCGGCCACGTACTGATATTGCTGGTATTGCACGATCAATGTCCCCCCCCCTTTGGCGAACGCGAGGAGGCGAGGATTGGCACGACCGATCGCCGGATCAATCTCGTAGGCCCGTGGCCCGACCACCAGGACATCGAGGGAGTCCAGTGCCGGCCCCTCGAGTTCCGCTGGGGCGAGCAAACGGAACGGAATGCCGGCCGCCGACAGTGCCTCGGGAATCGCGTCCGCCGCACCACGCACGTAGCCGATCCGACGTGCCGATGGGAAGGCGACCGGTGCGATGGTTGCGTTCGCATCGGCCACGCGGAAGAGGAGGTGCGGCCGAATGTGCGGATAGTCGATCCGGCGGCCACCAACCCGGAGTGTGTCACCGCCGAGGATCGCTTCGGCACCGAAGCGCACCTCGCCACTGGTGACCGAGGCCGGACGCATCACCTCGAATTCCACTGCTTGGTGTTCGTCCTCGCGACTGAAGTGCAGCGGCACTGCGGGCGGCGACTCCCAGCCGTCCGGCACCGCCAGACGGACGAGCACATCGGACGAGTCATGCGCGAGATGCTCCACCTGGACACGAATGGTGCGGGACGCGAGCGAAGTACGCCAGAGCAGCTCGCCCGGGGCAACCTGCATCAGGATGCGGGGGACGATCGTGACGGGGAGGCGGACTTCACCCGACCCTTGATCGAGCGAGCGCGCCGTCACCTCTCGTGCGACCCAGGCCGCCAATCCGTGAGCCCCGCGCACCTCGAATCGCGCGGTGAGTGGGACATTGAATGGCTCTCCCCAGTTGCCCGGATCTCCGGTGAATCGGTACTGCCCGCGCTCGACCGGCTGGACCAGGAAGGAGGGCTGACCAATCACCGCCTGTCGCTGCACGCGGAGTTGCGCGGAACATTGGTACACCTCGCCGGGTGCGACAGGGACGGAGTGCCACTGGCACGTGCCGTTCCCGGTGTCCTCATACCCCACCGTGGCTTCCCAACCGAAGATGGAACGCACGGTATCCGTGCCGGTGTTCCAGGCGAGCAAGGTCACCGTGACCAGCTGGCCCGGTACGACCTCGCTGTCATCGGCGTACGCATCGAGCACCACACCGGCATCGCCGATCGCCACTTCCCCTTGCCGATTCGTCCCGACGAATCGTCGGGGGGGGATGCCGGCGAACAGGCTGGTGTCGGCCACCAGATCGAGCCCTGTCGACACGGCCTCGAGCACGATCCGTCGGCTGCTCGACCCGGGATCCTGCAGTTGCCCCATGTCCTGCGACCGATGTTGCGACCGGGAACGAGCGGCGATCTGGTGGAACGACTGGCCCACTGCCGGGTCGATGGCACCGCCATCGAAGCTCTGCCCGGGGCCCTCGGCACGGTAGTCACGATAGAACTTGCGCGGTTGCCATGGGGCCAAGCCCTCGTCACGCGTGAGCCCGGGGAAGCGAGTCGCATCCTGCGCAGCATCGAACGCCTCGCGCGCCACGATTCCCGACGCCTGGTGATGCCCATGCCCATCCAGCGGCGTACCCGTCCAGACCGACACGATCACGTCGGGCTTGAACCGCCGGATGATCCGCACGACGTCCTTGATGAGGGAGTCGTGCGGCCAGAATGCGAACGCTTCGGTGGCGGTCTTCGAGAATCCGAAGTCGTAGGCCCGGGTGAAGAACTGGTGCGCGCCGTCGATCCGGCGGGCCGCGAGCAGTTCCTCGGTTCGCAGCACCCCGAGCGCCGCCCCGAGCTCGCCGCCAATGAGGTTCTGGCCGCCCTCGCCGCGCGTGAGGGAGAGGTAGGCGGTCTCGATGCCCTTGCCCCGCGAGAGGATCGTGATGAGCTCAGTGTCCTCGTCGTCCGGATGGGCCCCGATCACCAGCACGCGACGGCCATCGGCGAGGTAGCGCCGTGCCTGATCGAGCGCGGCCGAGCCGCTCGTGCCGGGCCCGACCCATTGGGCCGGGAGAGGCATGGGGGCTGAGCACAGCCCAAGCAAAACGACCGCGGTGACCCTGAGGATCCGCGGCAGCGTGAGATTCGGTGGCGTCATTGCGTGTCCGGTGGAGAGTCGGAAGAGGAACGCTTCTTTTCTTGTTCGTGTTCCCGGCCCACCACGAATGCCAGCACGAAGCTGATCAGCGCGGCAAGGAGCAGCGTCTGGGCAGCACCACCGCCGCCGGTCCCGCCCAGCAGCATGATGAACGCGACCGAGACGGCGATCGTCCCGATGCCGCGCAGGATCTCGTCAATGTTGCGCCACTTGACCTGGCGGCCCCAGTTGATCGCGACGAGCAAGCCCGCGACCCCAAGGATCAGGATGCCGTACCAGATGAGGATCCACCAGCGCCTTCCGATGATCATCGGCCGCCCGGGGGTTCAAAATGGTCACGCATGGATCGGGAAACCACCAACGGTAGTCCCCGAAGGCTGGCAAGCCAAGGGCTGGGTCATTTGGCTGCAGCGCAGGCTGGACAGGGGCACAGCCCCAGAATCATCGCATAGGTGTAGATCCCGGTCGCGTGTCCGTCGCTCCAGCGAACCCGTATCCCGTACGCGCCCACCGCGGTGATGGTGTCGGCACGGATATCGTCCGGCACAGAAGCCGGGTCGAGCAGCGGGCGTCCCGACATCTCGTCTATACAGGCGGCACACGGACACGCCAGTCGCAACGACCTGCCCGCGAAGTCCCCCACGTGGTCCACCGACCACTGGAACTCGATCCGATCGTCAAGGCGCCGGATTGCCTTGGGAACAACGTGTTGGACCGCCACGACACCCTCCACGGGCTATTAGATTTGGGCTGGAACATGCACTCATCTTACCAACGAGGATGCAGGAACCATGACCCATCCGGATCCCTTCGGCACACGCCAACAGCTTTCCGTCGGCGCCATCAAGGCGACGATCCACAGCCTCGAGGCCCTCGAGCGTCAGGGTCACACGACGCTCGACCGGCTCCCCTTCTCCATCAGGGTGCTGCTCGAGAATATGCTTCGGCATGTGGGGCGTGGCGTGGTCACCGAGGACCATGTCCGCTCCCTGGCCTCATGGACACCCGAATCCGCCGGTCACGACGAGATCCCCTTCATGCCGGCCCGCGTGGTGTTGCAGGACTTCACCGGTGTCCCGTGTGTGGTGGATCTCGCGGCCATGCGCGACGCGATGGCTGAAATGGGTGGTGACCCGGCCCGCATCAACCCGGTGGTGCCCTGCGACCTCGTGATCGACCACTCGGTACAGGTCGACTACTACGGTACGCCCGAGGCATTCAAGCTCAACGTCGCCATGGAGTTCGGCCGCAACGCCGAACGCTACCAATTGCTCAAGTTTGCGCAGCGCGCCTTCAAGGACTTCCGCGTCGTGCCACCGGGCACCGGCATCGTCCACCAAGTGAATCTGGAATACCTCTCTCCCTGCATTCAACTCCGTGAACAGCATGGCGAGATGACCGCATATCCGGACACCCTCGTCGGGACGGACTCGCATACCACCATGATCAACGGTCTGGGCGTGATGGGCTGGGGCGTCGGTGGAATCGAGGCGGAGGCCGTGATGCTCGGCCAGCCCTACTTCATGGTGGCGCCTCGGGTGGTTGGGATGCGGCTCGTCGGCACGTTGCCAGCCGGATGCACCGCAACCGACCTGGTCCTCACCCTGACGCAGCAGCTCCGTGCCGCGGGCGTGGTCGACAAATTCGTCGAGTTCTACGGTCCGGGCCTGGCTTCTCTGCCGCTAGCCGACCGCGCGACCATTGCGAACATGTCGCCCGAGTATGGCGCGACGATGGGCTTTTTCCCGGTCGACGCCGAGACGATCAAGTACCTCGAGCGCACCGGACGTGACCCCGAGCAGGTGAAACTGGTCGAGAAATACTGCCGTGCTCAGCGGCTCTTCCGGACCGCCGACACGCCAGACCCGGTGTTCAGCAGCACCCTCGAGCTCGATCTCTCCACCGTCGTGCCGAGTGTCGCGGGCCCCAAGCGTCCGCAGGATCGCGTCGCGCTGACCGATCTGCGGCGCAGCTTTGCCAGTACTCTGCCTGAGCTGATGCAGCCGACCGTCCCGACGGACCGCCGCAGTCAGGCGGAGGAAGCCTTGCAGCGCTGGAAGGACGAAGGCGGCGCCGTGACTGCGGCGGCCAGCGTGAGCACGACCTGCTACCCGATCGAGATGAACGGCGAGGCCCACGAGATCCACGACGGATCCGTCGTGATCGCGGCGATCACCTCGTGCACCAACACCTCGAACCCCTCGGTAATGGTCGGCGCCGGCCTGCTGGCGCGCAACGCGCTCGCCCGGGGACTCACGTCACGACCTTGGGTGAAGACCTCGATGGCGCCGGGTTCGCGCGTGGTCACCGAGTATCTCGACAAGGCCGATCTCACCAAGGAACTCAACGGGCTCGGCTTCCAGACCGTCGGCTACGGCTGCACCACGTGCATCGGCAACAGCGGACCGCTGCCGGAACCGGTCGCCACGGCGATCGAGACGCACTCCTTGGTCGCAGCCTCGGTCCTCTCCGGCAACCGCAACTTCGAGGCACGCGTTCACCCGCTCGTTCGCGCCAACTACTTGATGTCGCCCATGCTGGTGGTGGCATTCGCGCTCATCGGCCGGGTCAACGTCGACATCACGACCGAGCCGCTCGGCATCGGGAATGACGGCGAGCCGGTGTTCCTGCGTGATATCTGGCCGTCGCCGGGAGAGATCCAGGACACGCTGGCGCGTGCCCTTGGCCCCGAGATGTTCATGGAGCAATACGCGAGCGTCTTCGAGGGCGACGCCGAGTGGCAGGATCTTGAGGTTCCAGAGGGGTCGCGCTTCGACTGGGCGCCGGATTCCACCTACGTCCGGAATCCGCCGTTCTTCCAGGATCTGGCACCTGAGCCGGCGCCGCTTGCCGACATCCATGGAGCCCGCGTGCTCGCCCTGCTCGGCGATTCGGTGACCACCGACCACATCTCTCCCGCCGGAGCGATCCCGAAGAACGGCCCGGCCGCAGTGTATCTCCGTGAGCATGGTGTCGAGCAGCCGGATTGGAACACGTTCGGTTCCCGTCGCGGCAATCACGAGGTGATGATGCGCGGCACGTTCGGCAACGTCCGGATCAAGAACCTTCTCGTGCCGGGCAAGGAGGGCAACTGGACCGAGTATCTGCCCACCGGTGAGGTGACGAGCATTTACGACGCCGCGATGCGCTACATCACCAACCGCACGCCACTCGTGCTGCTCGTCGGCAAGGAGTACGGCAGCGGGTCGTCACGCGACTGGGCCGCGAAGGGCACCATCCTGCTGGGCGTCAAAGCGGTGATAGCGGAGAGCTACGAGCGGATCCACCGCTCGAACCTCGTCGGCATGGGCGTCCTGCCGCTCGCCTTCCCGGCCGGCGAGAGCGCACAGAGTCTCGGCCTTACCGGCCGCGAGGTGATCAGCATCACCGGGATCGCGAACGGACTCACTCCCGGCGGCACCGTCACCGTCGCCGCCAACAATCCCGACACCGGCAAGACGATCACGTTCGAGGCAACCGTGCGGCTCAATTCACCGGTCGACCTGGAGTATCTGGCACACGGTGGGATCCTGCAGCGGGTGCTGCGGCTGTTCAACGAGTAGACGAGAAACGAGAAACGGGAAACGAGAGAACGCTGAAGGCCGACATCGATCACAGATGCCGGCCTTCATATCTCTCGTTTCTCGCTTCTCGCTTCTCGTTTCTCGCTTCTCGTTTCTACGCGACCAGATCCTTCAGCCGTTCGCCTGTCTCGCCCTCGCGGAGGCGAATCAGCGCGCGGTCACGCAGCTGACGAATCCGCTCGCGCGTCACGCCCATCATCCGACCGATTTCCTCGAGCGTGCGCGGCTGTCCGTCGTCAAGTCCGAAGTAGAGCCGGAGCACCTTGGCATCGCGCGGTGGCAGCGAATCGAGGGCTGCCTCGATGTCGGCGCTCTGCGAGTTCGCCATCGTGTTGGCGTCGGTGCCTTCCTGCTCGGCGAGCGCGAAGCGCTCCATCCGCTCGTTGCCATCGCCCTCGCGAGTCGGGTGGTCGAGCCGCACGGCCTCGGTGTTCAGGCTCGAGAGCGACCGCACCGCCTCCTCGGTCAGCCCGGTCGCCCGCGCGAGTTCGTCGACGGTGGGCATCCGGCCGAGCTTTTCCTTCAGGTAGGTCGTCGTCTTGCCGAGACGTGACAAATCGGCGGTCCGATTGAGTGGCACCCGAACCGGACGGCCGTGCCTGGCAATCGCGGCCTGCACGGCCTGACGGATCCACCACACGGCGTACGAGATGAACTTGACGCCACGATCCGGATCGAACTTCCTGGCCGCGGTCATCAGGCCGAGGTTGCCCTCGCCGATCAGGTCGACAAGGGGGACGCCACGGTTCTGGAACTTCTTGGCGACCGACACGACGAACCGCACGTTGTGGCGCGCCAACCGCTCCTGCGCCAGCACGTCGCCCTTGAACGCCTTGCGGGCAAGCTCCATCTCCTCCTCACGATTGAGGAGTGGAACCCGGGAGATCTCGTCAAGATAGAGGTCGAGGCTCTCGCGTCCCTCATCGACAGCCCGGGCAATCTGGGCCGGACGGAGGGAGCGCCGCTTCCCGCGGGCACGAATGGTCACATCAACTCCTCGGCATCGATCGCCGGCCCCAGGCCTCGTCCCATACCGGACGGGCCCTGCCAGCGCAAACAATCACGTGATTCACCAAATTCAACCAAAGTCATCAAAAATAACGTCTGGACCCGACTCTGGCAATTCATACCGTAACACGCTGTGAAACATCATCCTATATACGCATGGCAGCGTGAAACGGTTCCGTCAAGCGGCCCGGCCCCGGAAGCGGCAGCTGCCGGGGCCGGGCCGCCTTCGTGAAGGGGGACGCCCAAGGGGGCAAAAACGTCACAAACCACAGCCCTAGAGGGTCTTGATCTCGCTGATTAGAGCGTTGAGCGAGCCCTTGGCATCGCCAAAGAGCATGGCGGTCCTGGGGTGGAAGAAGAGGGCGTTCTCGATCCCGGCGAATCCGGGGTTCATCCCCCGCTTCATGACGATAACGCTCCGGGCCTTGTCGACATCGAGAATCG
The DNA here is from genome assembly GCA_039933845.1 of Gemmatimonadota bacterium. Lineage (GTDB taxonomy): Bacteria > Gemmatimonadota > Gemmatimonadetes > Gemmatimonadales > GWC2-71-9 > Palsa-1233. Next base: position 48,443 of record JBDTNH010000002.1, on the reverse strand, counting down.
GCATCCCGTAGATCGGACTGGAGGGATCCGATCGGGCCGCGGGATTCACCACGTCGTTCGCCCCGATGACCAGGGCGACGTCACACTCCTCGAAGGCCGGATTGATGTCCTCCATGTCCACCAGCTTCTCGTATGGCACGTTGGCCTCGGCGAGCAGCACGTTCATGTGACCCGGCATCCGTCCGGCGACCGGATGGATCGCGTAGCGCACCGTGCCACCATTCTTCTCGATCAAGTCGGCCAGCTCCCGGACGGCGTGCTGGGCCTGCGCCACCGCGAGGCCATAGCCCGGGACGATGATCACCTGCTGGGCGTAGGCGAGCTGTACTGCGGCATCCTCAACGCTGACACTCCGCGCCACGAGCCCCTCGGAACTGGCCCCACCGCCTGCAGCCGCGGGACTTCCCTGCCCGAATGCCCCGAAGAGCACGTTGGCAAGCGAACGGTTCATCGCCTTGCACATGATCCGCGTCAAGATGATCCCACTCGAACCGACGAGCGCGCCGGCCACGATCAGCACGTGATTGTTGATCACGAAGCCGGTCATCGCGGCGGCCAGACCTGAATAGCTGTTGAGGAGCGAGATCACGACCGGCATGTCCGCCCCACCGATCGGAATCACCAAAAGGATTCCGAGCAGCAGGGACAACCCAATGACCAGATAGAAGGCGATTGAGAGCGGCGCCACCGTGCTCACTTGCCAACCGCCCAGGCCGATGATGCCGAGGCCGATCACGGCCGTCATGAACTTCTGACCAGACCATGTGATGGCGCGCCCGGTCATCACTTCCTGCAGTTTGGCCCAGGCGATCATCGAGCCACTGAACGTCACGGCTCCGATGAGCAGCGAGAGCTGGATCACGACGCCGGTCTCCACCGGGATCGCCTCACCACGGAGCTCGGCCCGCAGGAACTCTGCACCTGCGACCAAGACCGACGCCGCGCCTCCGAAGCCATTGAGCAGCGCCACCAACTGGGGCATCGAGGTCATCTGCACCGTGCGCGCCATCCAGAGGCCGATCGCACTGCCGACCACCATGCCGATGCCGATAGCCGACCAACTGAGAACCTGCGCATCAAGCAGCGTGACGATGATCGCGATCAGCATCCCCCAGGCGGAGAGCCGATTGCCGGCGGGTGCCGTTGCCGGCGAGCCAAGACGCTTGAGTCCGACGATGAAGCAGGCGGAGGCGACGAGGTATCCGAGTTCCGCGATGGCGTGCGGGATCACTTGGCGCCCCCGTCCTTCGTGAACATCCGGAGCATGCGATCGGTGACGGCGTACCCACCGACCACGTTCATCATCGCGAAGGCGACGGCCCCGATCCCGAACACGGTCGAGATCCAGCCGAATCCCCCCCCCGCAACGATCAGCGCGCCGACGATCGTGATCCCGCTGATGGCGTTGGATCCCGACATGAGCGGCGTGTGCAGGGTCGACGGCACACGCTGGATCAGTTCGAAGCCGAGGAAGGTGGCGAGGGTGAAGATGACGATGCCGACGATGATGCCTTCGCTCACGTTCCACGCTCCTGGCGGCGAGCGCCCGCGTGCGCGAGGCACATGGCGCCGGTGATCTCGTCGTCGAGGTCGAGCGTCAGCTCGCCCTTCGGCGCGAGGTGATCGAGGAGGGTCTGCACATTGCGACCGAACATCTGAGACGCGTGTTGCGGCATTGCGCTCGGCAGATTGAGCGGCCCGACGATCGCGACACCGGCGTGCCGCACGGTCTCGCCAGGCACCGTGAGCTCGCAGTTGCCACCCGTCTCAGCCGACACATCGACAATCACCGACCCGGGACGCATCGATTCGACCATCTCGCGCGTGATAAGGAGCGGAGCCGGACGACCGGGAATGGCCGCCGTCGCGATCACGAGATCCATCGCGTCGATCGCTCCGGCAATGGCTTCCAACACCTTCTGTTGGGCGGCGTCGGCCAATTCCCTGGCATAGCCGCCGCTGGCCTCTGCGTCCGTCCCCACAGCCTCGGGGGCCAGGAACTTGGCGCCCAACGACGCCACTTGTTCCGCGGCGGCAGGCCGGACATCGAACCCGGTGACCACGGCGCCGAGTCGGCGCGCGGTCGCGATCGCCTGAAGTCCCGCGACGCCAGCGCCAAGGATCAAGGCCTTGGCCGGCGCGATCGAGCCAGCAGCGGTGGTGAGCATCGGCAGGAACCGCGGCAAGGTGCTGGCCCCCATCAGCACGGCCTGATACCCCGCGACCGTTGCCTGCGATGAGAGCACATCCATGGACTGGGCTCTGGTGATCCGAGGAACCCGCTCCAATGCGAGCACGGTGATTCGACGCTCGATGAGCACATCCAGTGACGCGAGGCCGCTCGAGCCGATTAGCGCTACCAGAACGGCCGACTGCGCGAGTTGCGCCGATCGGGCGGGGTCTGGCGCCTGCACGGCGACCACGACCTCGGCCGACTCTGCCGCCGTCGCGTCACCGATGGTGCAACCAGCCTCCTCGTAGAGCGCATCGGGGAACGAGGCGGCCTCGCCGGCACCCCGTTCGACCACGATACTCGAGCCAGCCTTGATGAGGCGTCGGGCGGCGTCCGGGGTGAGGGCGACTCGTCGCTCACGGGGGGCGGTTTCCTTGAGCACACCAATGCGCATCGACCGGAACTCCTGACATGATCGGAGGGAAGGGCGGCCCCGGCACATGCCCGAGCCACCTGCGAAGCTACCGGGCATTGGTTGGACTTTCAACGCGGGGCGTGGTAGCGTAGCCGCATGGCCACTCGACCAGCGCGTCCGTCGATCCACAAGTTCGGGGGTGCCGCGCTCAAGGATGCGGCGTCCATGCTGGCCGTCACCAAGATCCTCGCCGAGCAGCCGACGCCCCGAATCGTGGTGGTCTCCGCCCTCGCAGGGGTCACCGACGCCCTCCTCGAACTGATTGCCATGGCCGAGTCGGGCGACCAGGCCGGTGCCGTCGAACGGGCCGAGGCGTTCCGGACGCGTCATGTGAGCTTTCTCGAGGCACTCTTGCCGGCGGCACGGCGGGCACCAATCCACGCGTCGATCACCGAGATGAGCGACGAACTGGTCGCACTCGCTCGGGCGCTCGCCGTGTTGCGGGAAGCGTCGCCGCGCCTCAGGGACCATGTGGTGGCGCGTGGCGAGCGATTGAGTGCCATGCTCCTCGCCGGTGCACTCAGCCGAGCAGGCCAACCGGCCGAAGCGATCGACCCCGGCGCGGTGATCATCACCGATGGCCCCCACGGGGGTGCCGCACCGAGCGTGGACGCCACCAAGCGCGCGGCGCGCGCCACGCTCGAGCCACTGCTCGCGCGCGGTGTGACCCCGGTGGTACCGGGGTTCCTCGGCCGTGCGCCAGGAGGCGGCCTCGCCACGCTTGGCCGGGGCGGGTCAGATCTCACGGCGACATCGCTCGGTCGCGCGATGGCATCGCCACAAGTGACGCTCTGGAAGGACGTGCCCGGCCTGCTCACCGCCGACCCACGGATCGTCCCCGATGCGCGCCTGCTTGGACTCGTGCATCCCACGGAGGCAGCCGAGCTCGCCTACTACGGTGCGAAGGTCCTGCACCCACGTGCGCTGTTGCCGTTGGCAGGGACACGCACGGCGCTCCGTGTGCGGCCCTTCGGTGATCCCGCGGCGACCGGCACCGAAATCAGTGCCCGACGAGAGAGTTCCCCGCCCCCGGTTCGGTCGCTCTCGGCAGTTCGCGATCAGGCGCTGGTCACCGTGTCGGGGTCGGGCATTTTGGGTGTGCCTGGGATGTCGGCCCGCACCTTCGGCGCGCTGCAGTCGGCCGGCATCTCGGTCTCGCTCATCGCGCAGGCGTCGTCCGAGTATACGATCGACTTCACCGTGCCTGACGAGGTCGCCGAGCACGCGGTCGACGTGCTGCACCGTGCATTCCGGGCGGAGATTGCCCATGGTGAGCTCGAGGCGGTGCGCACCCGGCGAGGGGTGGCGATTCTAGCGGTGGTGGGTCTCCAAATGGCGGGGCATCCCGGAATCGCCGCCCGGGTGTTCGAGGCGCTCGAGCTGGCCGAGGTGAATGTCGTGGCCATCGCCCAGGGGTCGTCGGAACACAACATCTCGATCGTGGTCGACACGACGGCGGTGCCGGCCGGCCTCCGTCGGATCCACGCCGCCTTCCAGCTCGGCAAAGAGGGGGGGGGACGCCCGCGGCGGCGCACCGGCAAGGACGTCGTGCTGCTCGGCGCCGGCACCATCGGACGGGCGACCCTGGAGCTGCTCGCGGCCGCGCCGAGTCGGTTCGGGATGCTGCGCGTGGTCGCCGTGATCGATCGGACCGGCATGGTACAGGACACGGCCGGCTTCGATCCGGGCGCCTTGCGAGCGATCGTGGCACGCAAGGTTGCTGGGGGCGGGGTTGCCAGCCTGCCAGGCGGCGTGTACGGGGCACCCGCAGACAGTCTCGCGTCACTGGCCCAGCAAGCCCTGATTCGTCCAGCGGTCGTCGACCTCACCGCAGACGACAGCACCGCGCTGCTCACGCTGATGGCACGTGCCGGCTTCGACGTCGTGCTGGCCAACAAGCGACCGATCGCGGGACCGTGGGCCGAGTACCTTGCGCTCAAGGACGCATTGGCCGCGCACGGGGGACGCCTGCGTCACGAAGCGACCGTCGGTGCCGGACTGCCGCTGGTGCTTGCCGTGGACCAGTTGCTCCGCACTGGCGACCGAATCCACAGACTCGAGGGTGTGCTCTCGGGCACCCTGGCTGCGGTGCTGACCGATCTCGAGGACGGCGTCCGCTTCTCGGAGGCCGTGTTGGCGGCCGAAGCGGCCGGCATGACCGAACCCGATCCTCGCGATGACCTGCATGGTATCGACGTCGCACGAAAGGCCCTCATCCTTGCCCGGATGATCGGGCAGCACCGCGAACTCAGCGACGTCACGACCGAATCACTGGTGCGCGGCGCGGCACGCGGCACGCCGGCCGCGTGGCGGAAGACGCTGGCCCGCGACGACGCGTGGTGGCAGGCTCGCATGACCGCGGCGCGCGACAAGGGCCGAGTACTGCGCTATGTCGCATCGGTCACCTCCAGCAAGACCGAGGTCGGCCTCCGCGAGATCGCGCGTGAGCATCCGCTCGGTCAGCTGCGCGGCCCGTCCAATCGATTGGTGATCACCTCGGACCGGTACCACGCGCATCCGTTGGTGATCACGGGGCCCGGTGCGGGGCCGGAGGTCACGGCGACCGGCGTGCTGGCCGACCTGCTCAGCCTGACCGGCGCATGACCCGAACCGGCGTGGTGGCATTCGCCCCAGGGTCGATTGGCAATGTCGGGCCGGGACTCGATGTCCTCGGTCTTGCCGTCGCAGGTGCCGGTGACGCGGTGCACGCCGATTTCCGCTCGGGTCCCGACATCGTGGTCCTCGACGCCGGCCATCCCGATCTCCCGACCGACCCGGCCAGCAACACGGCGGCGATCGCGGCGGCCGCGGTCCGTCGCCAGCTCGACGACCAGCGCGGCCTCGCGTTGTCGGTGACCAAGGGCCTGCCGCTCTCGGGGGGGCAAGGCGGCAGTGCCGCGTCGGCGATCGCCGGTGCCGTGGCCACCGACGCACTATTGGGGGGGGGACTCTCGACCGAGCAACTGCTCGCCTGTGCCCTCGAGGCGGAGGCGACCGTGGCGGGGCGTCACCTCGACAATCTCGCTCCCTCGCTGCTCGGTGGGCTCATCCTGATCCGGGCAATCGACCCGATCGATGTGGTCCGCCTCACGCTGCCACCGGAGTTGCAAGTGGTGCTGGTGCATCCGGCCCAGCGGATGCGGACACGCGATGCGCGGGCGGTCCTGCCGGCGAGCGTCCCACGCGGCGTGGCACTTCAACAGGCCGCCAACATCGCGGCGATGGTGGCCGGTGCGTGCCTCGGGGACCTGGCGCTCTTCGGTCGCGCGATCGACGACCAGATCGCCGAACCGGCGCGGGCGCCGCTGCTCCCGGGGTTCCTGGCCGCACGCGACGCCGCACTCGGGGCGGGTGCCCTGGGATGTTCGATCAGCGGAGCGGGCCCCACAGCGTTCGCCCTTGCCGCCGATCCAGGCACGGCGGCGGCCGTGGCGCGTGCGATGACCGCGGCATACCGGTCCGCCGGACTCGAGGCGACCGCCACCATCACGCAGGTCGACTACGAAGGGGCCCGACTGTCATGAGCGGAACCGGTGCAGTGGTGGTCCGATGCGAGGCATGTGCCCGTGAGCTCCCCGATACCACGGCGGCCGTGCGCTGTCCCTGTGGTGGCCTGCTCACGGTCGCCCACGATCCCCGGGTTCGGGGGGGGGAGCTTCGGGCCCTGTTCGACGATGCCTGCTGTGCCCGACCCTCCCGCACGGCCTCTGGCGTCTGGCGATTCGGTCCGATCGTGCATCCCGCGGCCATGGCCGATGCCGTCTCGCATCCCGAGGGCAACACCCCGGTGATGCAGCGCGATCGCCTCTCGGCATGGACCGGGATCGAGAGCTTCCACGTCAAGCACGAAGGCTACAACCCAACCGGATCGTTCAAGGATCGCGGCATGACCGTCGCGATGACCCAGGCGCGCCGGACCGGAGCCACCGCGGTGGCGTGCGCGTCCACCGGGAACACCTCGGCGTCGCTGGCGGCCTATGCGTCCCAGGCAGGGCTCGATCCGCTGGTGTTCGTCCCCGAAGGGCAGGTGGCCGTCGGCAAGCTGGCCCAGTCCCTCGCCTACGGTGCCCGAACCCTGATGGTGCGCGGAGACTTCGATGCCTGCCTCAGTCTCGTGCAGGATGCCGGACACGCGCTTGGCATCTATCTGGTCAACTCGATCAATCCGTTTCGACTTGAGGGCCAGAAGACGATCGTCCTCGAGCTCCTGCGCCAGTGGGATTGGGATCCGCCCGAGTGGATTGTCCTCCCCGCCGGCAACCTCGGTAATACCGCCGCCTTCGGGAAGGCGCTCGAGGAGGCGCACGCCTGGGGCCTGATCCCCCGGATACCGCGTCTTGCGGCAATCCAGGCCCAGGGGGCAGCGCCATTCGCGGCGGCCTTCGATCGCGGGTTCGACCATCTCGTCCCCGTACACGCCGAGACCCTGGCGACCGCCATCAGGATCGGGGCGCCGGCGTCCTACCACCGGGCCGTCCGGGCCATCCGGGCGACCGATGGTGTGGTCCTCTCCCTCGACGACGCAACGATCCTGGAGGCAAAGGCCCAGGTCGACGCCGCCGGAATCGGCGCCGAACCGGCCAGCGCGGCCTCGGTGGCCGGCGCCCGTGCCCTCAGGGCCAGCGGGACCATTGCAGCGGGCGACCGGGTCGTGGCGATCCTGACCGGACACCTACTCAAGGATCCGGGGATCATTGAGCGGATGCACGGTACCCCACCACTGATCGCCAAACCCAATCGCCCCGTGACCATCAACCCGACAATGAAGGACCTCCAGGCCGTTCTCGCCCGTTCATGAGCCGGTACCGGAACCGGCTGAGGCACGGACTTCGCACTGGAAGCCGATAGGACGGTGGCAGTGGAGGCTCCTCGCCCGGAGCGACCCGCCGACGGTCACCGCAGCGCATGACCCGAGCACCCCTGGAGGAATCCTGCCGTTCGTCACGTCCATTCCCCCAAGTCCCCGCGGGCTGTTGACTCCCTGGGGTGAGCGCCGGTGACGTCGCCTCGCATCGGCGACATCCTGCTCACGCGTGGCTTGATCACTCCGGAGCAGCTCGAGCAGGCGCTCGTCCAGCAACGCCGGACGGGAGAGCGGCTCGGTCGCGTCGTGCTGACGCTCGGGATGGTCACACGGGTCGATATCGCCGGCGCCCTCGCAGAGCGGTGGCAGCTACCGTTCGTGATGGTGACTCCCGAGATGGTCAAGCCAAGTGCCGCACGACGCTTCCCGCTTGATGCGACCATCGCACTCCGAGCTGTCCCGCTCTCGGACGACGGGCAGACGGTGTTGGTTGCCTCGGGCGAGGAACCGGGCCATACGCTGCGCGACACGCTCGACATCGTCTATCCTGGCCGCCTGCACGATATCCGGATCACCACGGAGTGGGACATCGATCGTGCCATTGGCATCGCCCACCGCCGGCAAATGGTCGATGCCTCGATCCACGGACTCTACTTCCGCCACCACGAGGAGAGTGCGTTCCGGAATTTCAGCCCGACCCAGTACCTCCTGATCGTGCTCCTGCTCGCGGGTGTCCTGGTCGGCCTCTGGACCGTGCCGATCAAGACCATGCTCTTGCTCACCGTCGTCGCCGCGCTGGCGTTCGGCACCGCGGTGATCTTCCGGATGCTGATCGGGTTGGCGGAGACGCCGACTTCCGCCAGAATCACGGTCAGCCCCGAGAGCCTTGCGGCGCTCACCGAACGCAGCATGCCGACCTACTCGATCCTGGTGCCGTTCGACCAAGAGCCTGAGCAGGTCGAGAAACTTCTCGCATCGCTGGCGAGTCTCGAATACCCGGTCGACAAGCTTGACATCATGCTCCTCTTCCATGAGGAGGATCTCGAGAGCCTCACAGCTGCGAAGGCCGCTGCGCCACCCGACAATGTCCGGCTACTGGTCGTGCCGGCCGGGGAACTCCACACCAAGCCGATGGCATGCAACGTCGGCCTGCTCTATGCCAAGGGCGAGTTCGTGGTGGTGTTCGACGCGGCCGACCGCCCGGAACCGGATCAGCTCCGGAAAGCCGTCGTGGCATTCCGGCGCGGTCCCCGTCGGCTGGCATGCCTGCAGGCGACGCGAAGTCCGCGGAATACGCGCAACACGCTCCTCAGCCGATTCGCAACCATCGACCAGCTCTTCTGGCTCGAGCACCTGCTCCCTGGCCTCGATCGCTGGCGGCTGCCCGTCCCGATTGGCGGGACCAGCAACCACTTCCGAACGGAGGTCCTCCGCGAACTCGGCGGCTGGGATCCGTTCAACGTCACCGAAGATGCCGATCTCGGCGTACGTGCCGCGATGCACGGTCACCGGGTGGGTACCATCAACAGCTCGACATCGGTGGTGATTCACGCGTCGCTCGTCGCCTGGCTCCGGGAGCGGACCCGATGGATCAAGGGCTACATGCAGACCACGTTGGTGTTCCTGCGCGATCCGATTGCACTCACGCGCCGACTGGGACCCCGACGCACCATGGGGTTCGCGCTCTTGATCGCCGGCACGCCGTTGGGCCACTTGATGCAGCCGATCGCGACTGGACTGACGGTGCTCTGGGTCGCCGTCGGCCTCAATGTGCTGCCGCTCAGGTATCCGATATGGGCCATTGACCTTGCCCTGTTGTCGCTGCTCATGGGCTACGCGAGCGTGATAACCATCCACCTGTTCACGTCGCTCCGCCATCGGCGCTACGGCCTGGCCCTCCTCGCGCCACTGGCACCGCTGTATTGGTTGCTCCACAGCGTCGCGGCGTTGGCCGCCCTGGTGCAGCTCCTGCTCTTCCCGGACCGGCTCGACGCCCAGGTGCTCGAGGAATAGCCCGTGGCGAGGGTACCGAGGTGTGACTTCTCTCGCGCCCACGGCGTCTTCAGGGTGATCCTCCTACCCGATGACTCGGACCCGGACGGCTGTTCATGCGCACCACTGCTCTGCTCATCGCAATAACGATCATGGGATGCAGTTCACCCACCCTCCCTGAGGAGCGGGATCTCCGAGCCGCCCAGGCTCGCTGGGATGCCCGCGCTTTTCCGGACTATGAGATGGACATTCGGATTGGGTGCTTCTGCCCGCCCGACGTAGCCGAGTGGTCCCGCGTGCGCATTGTCGGGGGCATCGTGACGGAAGTCATGCGGCTGTCGGACAGCACGGTCCTCGCCCCGAACCTCTGGACGATGTGGCAATCGATCGATCAAATATTCGAGCGGCTCCGTGGCGTGCACGGCTCCGACGTCTACGCCCACTTCACCGCCACGTTCGATCCGGCACTCGGCTTCCCACGGGAGGCCAACCTGGTCGAACGACCGAACGTGGCGGATGCAGGGATTGCGTGGAGCATCCGGCGAGTGGCCCCCCTGCCTCCGACCGCGCTTGTGGGGCACCTGCCGCTCGAGTGAGCGCGACCCGACGATCGGCCGCGTGCGCTACTGTCGCACAACCGTCAGGATCGCTCGGAGCCGTGCATCGCGGCTCGACGGGCCGACGCCGATCCGGAACTCCCCTGGTTCGACGATCCGAGCCAGCTGTTCGTCGAGGATCGACAGCTCGTCCGGGCCGAGGATGAACTCCACCGTGCCACGCGCTCCCGGTGCCAGTTGAATCTTCCGGAAGCCGGCCAACCTGCTGACCGGTTGCGACACCGTCGCCAGCAGGTCGTGCAGGTAGAGTTGGACAACCTCGCTACCCCCACGCGCGCTCGTATTGCGGATGGTGACCACCACACGCACGGAATCGGATACACCGATCGTGTCGCGCGAGAGCTCCATCTGCTCATATGCGAACGTCGCATACCCCATTCCGAACCCGAATGGAAACGCGGGCCGACCGGTCAGGTCGAGGTAGTCGTCGCCTCGTCCGGTCGGCTTGTGTGAGTAATAGAGCGGGAGCTGCCCCTCCGCACGCGGGAAGGTGATCGGGAGACGGCCGCCTGGCTCCGACTCGCCGAGGAGCACGTCGGCGATCGCCTCTCCGCCGCCCTCGCCGGGGTACCACGCCATCACGACGGCCGCGACCGAGTCGATCCACCTGTCCATGATGACCGGTGCGCCGCCGATGATCACCACGATCACCGGTCGTCCAGTCGCGGCGAGACGTCGGATCACCTCCTCCTGATGGCCCGGTAGCGCGAGCGATGCCCGATCGCGGAACTCACCCTCTTCGAGTCCCGCAACAACCAGGATCGCATCACTCTGCGCGGCAGTGTCGACAGCCAATTGCATTCCGCGTTCAATCTGCGCCGGCTCGTCACCCTGCCAGGCGAGCCGCACCGCCCCGTTGCCGACCGACTCGTGGAATTCGAGACGAATGGCGTGCTCGCTACCCGGCTCGAGCACGATGCCACTCTGATGCAGCCCGTACCCGATCTGCTCCCATTGATCGATCACGAGTTGCTCATCGATCCAGAGCCTGACACCATCGTCACCCTCGACCGCGAGTCGGCGAGGAGAGCCTCCGGGTATCCGCAGCGTTCCCGACCAGCGCACCGCGAACCAGTCACGAGGTACGCCACGCACGGGCGGACTGAACGTCCAGTGGAAATCCACCGTGGCATCCACACGCGATGCGACCGGCGCCTCGGTCACACGCTGGCCCGCGTGGTACTCGCCCTGGAGCCCCGCATGTTGCTGTCCACCAACGAGAGTCGAGAGCGCCGTCGCCGGAACAGTCGGCCATGTGTTGTCGGTGCGACCCGGCCCATCCGCGGCCCGCACACGAGCGTCGCCGAGTCGCCGCTGCAAGGCCTCGAGCACGGTGACGGGTGCCACACCGGGACCGCTGTAGCCGCCGAGCCGGAGAATGCGCGCGTCCGAACCGATCACCGCGAGGGTGCCGTGGAAGTGATCGAGTGGCAGTGTTCCGTTCTCATTCCGAAGCAGCACCATGCCCGAGGCTGCGGCTTCGCGCGCGAGTGCGAGATGTTCCGGCCGCCCATTCCAATACGCCGCGCTGTCAGGCGTGGCATACGGGGCATCGAAGAGACCCATTCTGAACTTGGTGCGCAGTACTCGGGTCACGGCGCGATCGATGAGGGAATCCGGCACGGTGCCATCGGTGAAGGCTCGCAGCCAAGGTGTGTGCTGGTCCCAACCGGACTGGAACACCACGTCGAGGCCCGCATCGAGCGCCCGCGCCGCCGAGGTGGCGATGCTCGCCTCGGTGAGGTGGAGCACGGTGGCGCCGGCCGTCGCCGCGGCATCGGAGATCACGACCCCCTCGAAGCCCCATCGATCACGCAGCACACCGGTGAGCAAGGCACGATTCTGCGACGCTGGGAGGCCATCAACCGAGTTGTAGGCCGTCATGACCGATCGTGCCCCGGCGCGGACCGCGGCCTCGAATGGCGGGAACCACACTTCACGGAGTTGGCGCTCGCTCACCTCGATCGGCCACGAATCGCGGCCACCCTCGCCGACGTTGGCCACGAAGTGTTTCGGGGTGGTGATCACACCGGCGCGCTCGAATGGCGTGATGAAACTGCGAGCCATCGCACTCGCGAGGCGTACATCCTCGCCGTAGGTCTCTTCGGTTCGACCCCAGCGTCCATCTCGCGTGATATTCACGACCGGTGAGAGCACCTGGCGGATCCCGCGACTCGCGGTCTCGCGCGCGATCGCCGTGGCCACACGCCCGACGAGGGCGGTGTCCCAGGTGGCCGCGAGGGCGATCGCCTGCGGAAAGGTGGTCGCGCCGGGCCGGGTCAGCCCGTGAAGTGCCTCCTCAAAGGCGATGAACGGGATACCGAGTCGGGTCGAGTCCACGAAGTGATGCTGGATGCGATTGAGGCGTGCCGCGTCGCGTGCCGCTGCGTCGGGCGTGCTGTCGGTCGGCGCCACTTGCAGCCCGTACACGCCGTGACTGTAGTCGTGCGCCGGATTGTCGAGATTCCCCGGGAGCATGAACAGTTGCCAGAACTTCTCGGTCGGCGTCATGCGCGCGAGCAGGTCCGCGACACGCGCCTCGATCGTTCGGGTGCTGTCACGATACGGGGGTCGAACGCCTTGCGCGCTGCCCGCCACAGGGAGGGCGGACAGCGCGCAGAGGATACTCACGAAGCGAAGGATCACCGAGCGGTGCTCAGCTCGTCAGCTTGGCCGGACGCATCACCAGGTTCTCGATGAAGAACTCCATCATCCTGCTCGAGTTGAGGCCCGAGTGACCGGCATCCGGGCCAACCTGCACCTCGAAACTCTTGCCGGCCTTCTGCAGTGCCTGGATCAACTGCATCATGTTGTTCGGATGGACGTTGTCGTCGGCGGTGCCGTAATAGAGCATGAGGCGGCCGTTGAGGTCCTTGGCGTAGTTCATCGCATCGCCCGCCTCATAGCCGGCCTTGTTGGCCTCTGGCGTGTACATGTAGCGCTCGGTGTAGATCGTGTCGTAGTGATACCACGCGGTCACGGGTGAGGACGCCGAAGCGGCAGAGAACGCCTCCGGGTGCCGGAGCAGCGCCATCGCCGACGAGTAGCCGCCGTAGGAGGTGCCGAAGATTCCGACCCGCGTACCGTCGACGTAGGGCCGGGCGGCGAGATACCTCGAGGCCGCAGCCATGTCATCGATCTCGGGCACGCCGAGCTTCTCGTAGATCGCGTCGAGGAAGTGCTTGCCCCGACCCGCCGCGCTGCGGGTATCAAGCGTCACCACCAGGAAGCCGTACTCCGTATACGGATGTGGCGTGGCGTAGTTCTCACGCGCGCCGTTCGTCGCCGGACCACCGTACACCGAGAAGATCACCGGATACTTCTTCGACGGATCGAAATTGGACGGGAAGTTGACCATGCCGTGGAGCGGCGTCTTGCCGTCCGCCGACGTGTAAGTGAACAACTCAACCGGCTTGAGGCCGAGTGCCTTGGCCCCGCTGTCATCACTCTCGGCGATGGTGGCGAGGACCTTGCCGCTCGCATCCAGGAGCCGGCTGACCGGCGGCGTGTCATGCGTCTGCGCGACATCGACGAACGTCTTGTTGTCGGGGGCCAGTGTGACGCTGTGCATGAAGGCCGGGTCGGTCAGGCGACGATCGTTCTTGCCGTCGAGTCCCACGCGGTGCAACTGCACCTTCATGTAGTTGTCGCCGCTCCGGGCATAGTACCAGAGTTGCTTCGCCTGCTCGTCGACCTTGACGATCCCGTTGACTTCGAACGGATGATCGGTCAGCGTCGCCAGCAACTTGCCGCTGATGTCATAGAGGTAGTAGTTGTTGAAGCCGGTTCGCTCCGACTCCCAGATGAAACGCTTGCCATCCTCGAGCCAGCGGATGGTCGGCGAGTTCTCAGTCCACGAGGCCGGCCACGACTCACGGACGATCACGCGGCAGGCACCAGTCGCCGGCGCGCAGGCGGTGAACTCCATGATGTTCTGGCGACGGTTGGTCCGATTGAAGAGCAGCTCGCTGCCGTCCGGGCTCCACCGTACGCCATAGACGTAGTAGCCAACGACGTTGTCGGCCGACGCCTTGCCGTTCCGGACCTCGACCTTGGTGGTCTTCGCCGAGGCGACGTCGTAGACGTAGAGATCGACGATGGGATTGTCGGTACCGGCCTTGGGATAGGCCTCGGTCGCGACGTCGTCGTACAGCTTGGTCTGGTCCATCTGGAGGAAGTAGTCCTTGACCGGACTCTCATCGAACCGGTAGTACGCGACCTTGGTGCCGTCCGGCGACCACCACATCGCGCTGGTCTGGCGAAGCTCCTCGCCGTAGACCCAGCTCGCGGTGCCGTACTTGATCCGTCGCTCCTCGCTCCCATCGGTGGTCAACGGCTGTTCGCCGCTGCCATCGGCCGCGCTCAGCCAGACGTTCCGGTCGCGATAGAACACCTTCTTCGATGAATCGGGCGAGAAGGCTTCGGCGGCCTGCCGTCCCCGGCCAGGACCCGCGCCACGGCGGTTGCCCGTGCCGCGATTCGACTCGGGCATGGCGACCTCGGTCCCATGCCGCTTGCCGACATCGTAGCTGTAGCGCTTGCCGTTGAGTGCGTAGGTGAACGACTTGCTGTCGTCCGCCCAATCGGCGGTGATCTGGCCGCGCGTGACCGCGCTACCGATCTTGGGCGCCATCTCGGTGTAGCGGGCGTAGCCCGGCATCTCCTTGAGGCGATCCTGGGCAGGCAGCGAAACAACCAGGCCCCCTAGAAGGAGCACGAGGGCGGCAGGTGAGGCGTGGCGGGCTATCCGAGAGGACACGGCGTCAACTCCGAGGAAGTGGGATCGATTGGGGGAATCATGAGGACTGGAGCCTACCCCGGCCCAGCCCTCTGCTACGCGAAACGGGCCATCGAGGTTGCACCCCGACGGCCCGCGATGGTCACTTGGCGGCCCGGACCGCCGTCTTCAACTCGTCATAGGCGGTCGGATCGATCTCCCGAAACGGCCGCATCACTGTCTGGATCTTGCCGGTGGGCCCGACCACGAAGAGCACCCTGGATTCCCACTGGCGGCCCTCGGCGAGGGTGCCATACGCCGTTCCGGCAGCCCCATCGACGTCGGCCGCGAAGCGGAACGGGAACTTCTCATCGGCCGCCCAGCTCGCCAACTCAGCCGGGGTGTCCTTCGAGATCGCGATCAAGACGACATCGCCGCCCTCACCGAACAACTCCTTGAATCGGTCGCGGTAGGCGCGCATCTGAATCGTGCAGCCGCCGGTCCGGGCCTTCGGGAAGAAGGCAAGGACGACCGTCTTGCCCTGGAGCGAAGAGAGCGCGAGGGAATCACCCACGCCGGCCATGGTCGAGATCGGCAACTTCCAATCGGGGGCCATGTCGCCCACGGCCGGACCCTGTGCAGCGGAAATCGACGTGACACCACAGATGGCCGCGGCGAGCGTCAGTGTTCGTGGAAACAGCTTCATGGTGTTGCCTCAGTTGGTACGTGTGATGCGCCAGACCTTGCCGCTCTGGTCAGACGCGATGTACAGCGCTCCATCGGGACCCACCGCAACACCACTCGGCCGGAGCGAGGTCTCACCGGTCGATCCGACGGCGAAAGTCGAATAGACACCCGTGGGCTTGTTGTCCTTGAATGGCATGAAGACGACCCGGAAGCCGGCCTGCGGCAATGGCGCACGATTCCATGAACCATGGAAGGCGAGGAACGCCCCGTTCTGATATGCCGCACCGAGAGCGGCATGCGGATTGAACGCCACCTGCATCGGCGCCCAGTGTCCGGGGAACGCGATCGCCGGCTGCGTCTTGGCTCCGCACTCGCCGATCTTCTTGCCGTCGCCGCCGTACTCCGGCGCCTGCACCTTCGCCTTCAGCTCACCGTCGTAATAGCAGTAGGGCCAGCCGAAATCCGCACCCTTCGCGATCGGCCCGAACTCCTCGGCCGGCTTCTCCGCACTCGCCTCATTGCTGAAGCCCCAGTTGGCCGCGAGCTGATCGCGGCCGTGCGAGGCGCCCCACAGCAGGCCGGTGGTCGGATGCACGGCGATGGCCATCGCATTTCGAAACCCCGTGCCCCAGTGCACACCACTCGCCGGTGTCTGACCGGCACGATTCGCATCGTAGCGCCAGATACCGGCACGCTCAGAGAGTTCCGGACACGGACGCACGCCGGGTGAGCGGTCCTGCCGGTCTTCCGCCTGGCAGGAGTTGGTGCGCGAACCATGATCGACGTACATCGCACCATCAGGACCGAGCGTGAGCGTCGTCGCGCTGTGCCCACCGGTCGGGAGTCCGGAGACGATCACGGTGCCGTCGCCGGACGGGGCCAGCTCACCGCGCGAGCGCGGATACCGAATGATCCGATCGTCCAGGCCGAACCAGACCGCATCGGCGGTCGCACCGATCCCGGTCCCGCTGCCTCGACCAAACCGTGCCACCTGCTCGGCATGGCCATCACCATCGGCATCACGCATCGCGACCGCGCCGCCACCCTCCCGAACTCGGCTCCCCGCGAAGACCACGCCGTCGGGCGAGACCGCGAGGTGACGAGCACCGGAGACTTCGGCGAACAGGGTGGCGCAGAAGCCGGCAGGCAGGGTGAGGCCAGCGTTGTCTGGGTCGCAGGTTGCGACGGGGTGCGGTCGCATCGCCAAGCCGGCGACGACGACGGCGGCAACGAGCGCGAGTGAGCGAAAGTGGCGAGCAGTCATGATGGTTCCCTGGGTCAAGAGGCCACACGGCACCGCTCGACGCGCGGTGCCTAGCCCTCAATTATAGCCTCCGGCCCGCTCAGGGTGCCGCGAGGTCGCTCGGCAGCCGTGGCGAGGCCAGCAGGGACGCGAAGGCACGCCAGCGCGCAGCCGGATCGGTACCACCTTCACGCGACACCCAATCGGCCACGAGGTCGCGGCCGAGGTTGTAGTTGATCACGTAACTCCGGTAGTCCTTGATGAACTGGAGCGTCTTGGCGCCTGCAGCCGGACTCTGCAACCAGTAGCGCTCCATCGCGGCCACCGCCTGGGTGCTGTCCATGCCGCCATCGAGGTACTGGCGGGCCACTTCGTTCCGGGCGTAGTTGAGCTCGGTGTTGATCGCCCGAATCTTGGCATTCTGCTCGGCGAGCGACGCATCGAGACCTGCGAGCGGAAAGAGCACGTCATGCTCGAACGCGGTGCGCTCGTCGCCGGGGAACGCCATCTCGATCCCGAAGTTGGCGCTGCCTTCGGCGATGAGCGACTGCGGCGAGAAGAGCGGGTAGACCGAGAATTCGACCCAGTCGCGGCCCCGCACCAGCGCCGTCTCGAGCGACGCGTTGTAGACGTGGTGGCCCGGGTATCCCTCATGGCACGCGAGGTCGATCGCGCGATCGACCTCGATCGGGAAGTCCGTGTTGACCTGGATCAGCGAATGCGAATTGCCCTTGTACCAGTTGTAGGCATTCCACGAGGTACCGGTGACGTACTCGAGGTCGAACGTCTCGCCGGCGGGAAGCGTGATGTGTGCGAGTGTTCGCTCACGACACGCGGCGATGGCGGTCTTGAAGACGGTGTCGACCAGGGTGGTCGGGATCTCGACGCGCTTCCGGAACGCCTGATACCGAGTCGCGAGTGGTCCCCGGCCCGGCACGAGTGAGTCGAGCGCATTCAGGAGCGAGTCGAAGTGCGCATCGGAAAGATGCGGCGGTGTCGCGTCGTAGAGCGCCTTCGCCTCTTGATCAAACGTGAGCGTGGTGCCCGCCAGCATCTGAGCACGCGCGACCATCGAACCGAGCTGGGTCCGGAGGTAGCGGTGCCGCATCGTGGCGAGCGAATCGTCGTAGGTCGGCACGCTGTCACCGAGTTGAGCGATCAGCGAGTCGGCCGCGGCGCGGATGGCGTCGAGCGACAACTTTTCGACGTTGGCCTGGGCCTTGAGCGAATCGGGACCGTAGTAGGCATCGACGTAGGCCGGGTCGTGACGACCCATCGACAGGGCGAGCACGACATACCGGGTCGCGATCGTGTCGAGGTCTGGCCGCGCCGGCGCGGCGGGGGCGCAGGCGGCGATAATCAGGGGCGACAGGATGGTCGCCCGTCGAATCCATGGAATCACAGTTCCTCCACACTTTAGGGACGACCGTATTAGGAGCGACCGTCAGGTCGCTCGGCACAACCAATGATAATTGCCTGCATTCATGGGCGACTGCCTCAGGAGCGGCGGTCACGCCGCTCGGCACAACCCATGATGCCCGGCCGACACATGATCGACCATGGATGGCCGCCGTTCATTGGTCGCGCCGGGCGACCTGACGGTCGCCCCTAAATGGGCCGGGGGGGATTTTGGGGGCGACCTGACGGTCGCCGGTGGATGCCCGCGTGCATTTAGGGGCGACTGTGAAGTCGCCCGGCAATACCCGTGACCGATGCATTCAGGAGCGGCGGTCACGCCGCTCGGCAACACCCATGATGTCCGGCGGTTACATGATCACCGTTGGATGGCCGCGGTTCATTGGTCGCGCCGCACGACTTGACGGTCGTGCCTAAGGTGGCCGCCTGCATTTAGGGGCGACTGTGAAGTCGCCCGGCAATACCCATGATGTCCCGCCGTCACATGGTCGACGATGGATGGCCGCCGTTCATTGGTCGCGCCGGGCGACCTGACGGTCGCCCCTAAATGGGCCGGGGGGGATTTTGGGGGCGACCTGACGGTCGCCGGTGGATGCCCGCGTGCATTTAGGGGCGACTGTGAAGTCGCCCGGCAATACCCGTGACCGATGCATTCAGGAGCGGCGGTCACGCCGCTCGGCAACACCCATGATGTCCGGCGGTTACATGATCACCGTTGGATGGCCGCGGTTCATTGGTCGCGCCGCACGACCTGACGGTCGTGCCTAAATGGTGCGGTGGGGGGTTGGGAGGGGCGACGTGACCGTCGCCCCAAGTGCGATCGTGCGGCGTTTCGTCCAATCGTGCATTGAATCGGTGGTGCGAATCAATGGGATCCGCGTTTCGTGCGACATGTCCATTCGACCGCGCAATGAAATCCTGTCAGCTGCCCCGCCGGCGTACCACCTGATCACCACGGTGACGTACCGGCGGCATGGCCTCCTCGCTTCGACCAACCGGACCGGATCACCAGTGTCATCGATCGGGGAGATCGTCGCGACGGCTTGGGAATTGATCCCGACCCATCGCCCGTGGATCAGCCTTGGCGTCTCCGTCGTGATGCCGGACCACTTCCACGGGATTCTCCATTGGACAGAGGTGCCGCCAGGTCGGGCCGGCGCCTTGTCCCGCGTCGTCGGGGGATTCAAGGCGGAGGCCACGCGACTTGCTCGGGCAAGTGGCGATCTCGGCCCAGAAGAGCGACTGTGGCAGAAGGGATTCGATGTACGGTTCCTGACCAGCCCGCGCCGTTTGGCAACGGCCGAGGCATACATCCGGGACAATCCGTTTCGTTCGCCTTAGGGGCGACTGTGAAGTCGCCCGGCAAGACCCATGACCGATGCATTTAGGAGCGGCCGTCAGGCCGCTCAGCACGACCATTGACCGCTGCATTTAGGGGCGACTGTGAAGTCGCCCGGCACGACCCGTGATGAGTGGCCGTAAGACATCCACACACGAAAAGCGACCTTCATTGGTAGCGCCGCACGACCTCACGGTCGTGCCTAAATGCGGCATCACAGGTGGACGGCAGCGGTTCATTGGTAGCGCCGAGCGACCTTACGGTCGCTCCTTAAAGGCGCTCGCGTGCATTTAGGAGCGGCCATCAGGCCGCTCGGCACGGCTACCGGTGGGCCGCCGTCATTTGGTCGGCGTTGGATGATTGCGGTTCATTGGTCGCGCCGAGCGGCCAGACGGCCGCTCCCAAAATGCGGGATTGCAGATGGACGGCCGCCGTTCATTGGTAGCGCCGGGCGGCCTTACGGTCGCCCTTAAAATGCGGGATTGCAGATGGACGGCAGCGGTTCATTGGTCGCGCCGGGCGACGTGACCGTCGCCCCTAAAACGGTCGCCCCTAAGCAATCCACCCGTCCCAACCCCGCCTCGATATCCGCTACCAGGTCCTCGGCCGATTCAATCCCGACCGACAACCGCAGCACCGTGTCCCTGATGCCGGCGAACGCCCGCGCCTCGGCGTCCATGGCCGCGTGGGTCATGGTGGCCGGATGCGCCACCAACGATTCAACACCACCCAACGATTCGGCCAGCGTGAAACAGTTGAGGCCATCAAGGAACTGCCGGACAGCACGTTCCCCGCCCCGGAGCTCGAACGAGACCATCGCTCCGAACCCAAGTTGCTGCCGCACCGCGATCTCGTGGCCCGGATGGCTCCGGAGCCCCGGATACCAGACGCGCTCGACCGCGGGATGCGCACCGAGTGCCGCGACCACCTCGACGGCGTTCTCTTCGTGGATGCGCGCACGTGCGTGCAGCGTGCGAATGCCACGCAGCGTCAAGTAACTGTCGAACGGTGCACCGGTCACACCGAGACAGTTCGCCCACCAACCGAGCTCCTCGACGAGAGAGGCGTCGCGCGCGACGACCGCGCCGCCAACCACGTCGCTGTGGCCGTTGAGGTATTTGGTGGTCGAGTGCACCACAATGTCGGCGCCGTAATCGAGCGGCCGCTGCCATGCCGGCGAGAGGAAGGTGTTGTCGGCCACCACCAGCGCGCCGAGCGCATGTGCCTTGTCCGCGACGGCGGCGATGTCAGTGATCCGGAGCAACGGGTTACTGGGTGTCTCGATCCAGACCAACCGCGGCCGACGCTCGCTCGTTCCGACGTTCCCGTCCTCAACCCACTTTCCAAGATCCCGGAACTCCACATCGAACAATCCGCGCCGACTGAGATGGGTCAACAGGCGATGGGTCCCGCCATAGCAGTCGTGGGTGGCAAGGATCAGGTCACCGGGACGAACCAGCTGTAACACGGTGGTGATCGCGGACATACCGCTACTCGTGATGACACCGCCGCTCGCACCCTCAAGCTCCGCGATCGCGGCACCCAGCTGATCGCGCGTGGGATTGCCCGAGCGGGTGTAGTCGTATTGCCGCTTGATGCCGAACCCCTCGAACGTGAAAGTCGACGAGAGATGGATCGGTGGCACCACCGCGCCGTGTTCATGGTCGGAGCAGATCCCGGCGCGAACCGCGGCGGTCACAGGGTGTCTACGCGGCATGACGCACCTCGCTTCCGAGTGACTGGCCAATGAACCGACCGACCACCGCGACCTCCTTGAGGAAGCCGTCATGCCCGTAGATCGATGACGCGAGTTCGAGTCGACACGGACCACCGTACTTCGCGGCCAGCTCCTCCAGTTGCCAGACTGGGACCAGAGTGTCCTCGTGGAAGCCGAGCAGGTTGAGCGGAACGGTGATCGCTGCTGGATCGACGCGGTGCAGGTCGAGTGACTCCGAGAGCGTGAGGTAGCGATCCGGATCCCATGTCGACGCGAATCGACGGCTGCCATGGTCGAGGTATCCCTCAATTGGGAACGCACCCGACGCATAATCACGTGTCGGTTCGAATCTCGCAGCGAACTCTTCGGCGGTCCGATAGGTTGTCATGCCGAGCGCGCGGGCGAGGGCCACTCCTTCGGTGGGGAGACCCGCGGCGAGCCCAAGCCGGATGATCCGTCGCTGGATGACGCGGTGCGCGGTCGCCATCGGATGGGTCTGGTGGGCCGCGGCGACGACGGTGAGTCGACCGACCCGGTCTGGGTAGCGTGCGGCGAAGGCGAGCGCCACCATCCCGCCGTACGAAGCGCCGACGATTGAGTGGACGGCAGTGACGCCAAGCTCGTCGAGCACCGCGGCGAGCTGGTCGGCCTGATCGCCGGTCGTGACCGTCTCAGCGCCGGTGTGCCAGTCGATTCCAAGCACTCGGAACCGGCGCGTATCCAGTGCGAGGCCGGCACCGACCAGCCCGTCCCACCAACCGGGTTGTGCGTTGCTCTCCGTCTGGCACACGTGACGATGGGCGGAGATCCCGCCGAGCGCCACGACCAGTGGCGCGCGGTGTGGGCCGGTGAGTTCCCAGGTACAGGATGTCGTGGGTGGTGCGGCAGTCGTGACGGGCATTGGTCGCCTCCGGCGTGTGGATGATGCTCCACGGCTGCCGAGCGGATACGACAAAACGCCCAGCGGCACATGAAGGCCGCCAGGCGAAATACGCAGTTTTTAGCATTTATTTAACGTGGTTGCAAGCAGCGGCAAATGACCACGGACTCCATCGATTGTGGTTCAACGATGGCGCCGCGGCGGGGAGATGTCAAGGTTCATTTAGGCGCCTGCGTCAGCTGGCGCTCTGGATCTGTGGCACGGCATCCGAAGCGCCCGTTGACACGGGCGCCTAAATGGTCGGGCATACATCCAGAGCGCCCGTTGACACGGGCGCCTAAGGGGGCGCCAACGGGCGCCTCGTTATCTTGAGCCCCCATGGCCGGCGAATACATCTATACGATGCGGGACCTCCGGAAGGTCGTCCCGCCCCAACGCGAGATCCTCAAGGGGATCTACCTCTCGTTCTTCCCGGGCGCCAAGATCGGCGTGATCGGGTCGAACGGCAGCGGCAAGTCGTCGCTGCTCAAGATCATGGCGGGAGTCGACACCGACTTCCTGGGCGAGGCCAAGCCGCTCGAGGGCACCCGAATCGGGTACCTGCCGCAGGAGCCGGTCCTCGATCCGACCAAGGATGTGCGCGGCAACGTCGAGGAGGCGTTGGCGCCGATCCGCGCGCTGCTCACCGAGTTCGAGGAGATCAGTGCGCGGTTCGCCGAGCCGATGAGCGACGACGAGATGAACGCGTTGCTCGAGAAGCAGGGTGCGGTGCAGGATCGGATCGATCATGCGAATGCCTGGGAGATCGATCACACCCTCGACATGGCAATGGACGCACTGCGGCTGCCGCCGGGCGACGCCGACGTGTCGACGCTTTCCGGTGGTGAGAAGCGGCGTGTGGCACTCTGTCGCCTGCTGCTCGCGAGCCCTGAGATGTTGCTGCTCGACGAGCCGACCAACCACCTCGACGCCGAGTCGGTGGCGTGGCTCGAGCGGTACCTGCAGGAGTTCACGGGGACGGTCGTGGCGATCACGCACGATCGGTACTTCCTCGACAACGCCGCGCAGTGGATTCTCGAGCTTGATCGTGGCGAGGGGATGCCGTACAAGGGCAACTACTCCAGTTGGCTCGAGCAGAAGCAGAAGCAGCTCGCGACCGAGGAGAAGCAGGCGAGTGCGCGTCAGCGCAACCTCGATCGCGAGCTCGAGTGGGTGCGACTGTCGGCGCGTGGTCGTCAGGCCAAGAGCAAGGCCCGCATCAACGCCTACGAATCACTCGTCGCGGCGGAGGAGAAGGCCGACAACCAGGGCCACGAGATCCTGATCCCGCCGGCGCCACGTCTAGGCGACGAGGTGGTGGTCGCCAAGAAGCTCTCGAAGGCGTACGGCGACAAGCTGCTGTTCGACAATCTCGAGTTCTCGCTGCCACGTGGCGGCATCGTTGGCGTGATCGGTCCAAACGGCGCCGGCAAGACGACGCTGTTCCGGATGATCGTGGGCCAGGAGACGCCCGACAGTGGCGAGCTCGTGGTCGGCCAGACGGTGATCCCGTCGTACGTCGATCAGTCACGCGAGGCGCTCGATCCCGACAAGACGGTCTATCAGGAGATCGCCGGCGACTACGACAATCTCCAGTTCGGCAGCCGGACCGTGAACTCGCGCGCGTACTGCGGGTGGTTCGGTTTCAAGGGCTCCGACCAGCAGAAGAAGGTCGGCGCGATGTCGGGCGGCGAGCGCAACCGCTTGCACCTGGCCAAGCTGCTCAAGACCGGCGGCAACCTGTTGATGCTCGACGAGCCGACCAACGATCTCGACGTCGACACGTTGCGTGCGCTCGAGGATGCATTGCTGACGTTCTCCGGTTGCGCCGTGGTGATCTCACACGATCGGTGGTTCCTCGACCGGATCGCGACGCATATTCTCGCCTTCGAGGGCGACTCCGAGACGGTCTGGTTCGAGGGGAACTATCAGGACTACTCCGCCGACTACAAGCGTCGGAAGGGTGTCGCGGTCGATCAGCCGCACCGGATCAAGTATCGGAAGTTGCCGACGTAGCTGCGTGAAGCACGACCAAATTTAGGGGCGACCGTGAGGTCGCCCGGCGCGACCAATGAACCGCGGGCATTCGTCCGCCGTGCCGGGCGACCTCACGGTCGCCCCTAAGAGCTTCTTCACACGCCCGGCCACATATACCCAAACGTCAGCGCGGTGATCGCGGCATAGATCAAGGCGTCGAGCGTGCCCTTGACGGCCGTCGACCACTTACGCCCATACCAGATCGACGCCGGCCAGTTGGCGAATCCGTACGCGAGGAAGGCGGCCGGTCCGGTGAAATGCCACACAACGCCATGCTCGGTGCCAACCGGCAGTGCCGTGGCCGCCAAGCATGCCACGATCGCTGTCACCGCCAGGATGGCAAGCGTCCAGCCAAGGAACATCGGCGCCATGCTCGGCTGCGCATTGGCCCGTACCGTCATGAACAGCACGGGTCCCTCGGCGATCTTCGTCTTGAACTCCGCTGATGCCATGTCCTTCCCAGAGGTGCAGTACGGCGTCATGTAGTCACCCGGCGCGATGTGCAGCGGGCCAACCGCGCGCCTGAAGGCATCCTCGTCGGGCACCTTGGCGAAGTCGGACTTATGCCATGGCATCACCATATGGATGATGGAACTGGCAAGGAAGATGAAGACGGTGGTCAGCACGATCGGGAGCCAGAGTGAGGCGAGCGGGGTCATCGAGGAGCTCCAGGTGGGAAGGTCGGCATCGGGGAGGCGGAGAGAGTAGCGCCGATTTTCCAGTCCAGCAAATGACCCGTCATCCCGACCTGCTCGTCGCTAAACCGGCGGCTCGGCATGACCGACAGTCGCGCCCAAGGATTATCCTTCCCTGCACCTCACTCCACTCAACTCGGAGCACTCCGGTGCGCTTCCTGATACTCGGTGCCGCGTTCGCCGCCGCCCCACTCGCCACTGCCGCCGCCCAGACACCGCGCGTGTTCGGCCACGCCGATACCCTGCGCGGATCGAACGGCCCCGGCCGAGCATGGTGGGACGCCACCTTCTATGACCTGCACGCCAGGGTCAACCCGACCGACGGCAGTGTCATCGGACACAACGGCATCACCTACACGGTGCTTGCGTCGGCCGCACCGATGCAGATCGACCTGCAACCCCCACTCGCCGTCGACAGCATGGTGCAGAGTGGCCAACGCGTGCCGTATCGCCGCGATGGCAACGCCTACTTCGTGACCCTCGCGGCACCGCAGCCGCTCGGCTCCCGCCAGACCGTCACCGTCTACTACCACGGCACATTCGGGGAGGGGAGTGGAACACCTGGGCGCCGGTCCGGCCCATTCACCTGGTCGACCGATAGCAGCGGCGCCCCGTGGTTCGCATCGGCCAACGAGGGGCCGGGTGCCAGCACCTGGTGGCCACTCAAGGATTTCTCCGCCGACGAGCCCGACAGCCAACGGATCGCCATCACCCTGCCCGACCCGCTGGTGGACGTGTCCAACGGCCGCCTGCGCTCGACGACCCACAACGCCGACGGCACCACGACCTTCGAGTGGTTCGTCGCCAATCCGATCAACAGCTACAACGTCGCCATCAACGCGAGCCCCAACTACATCCCGGTCCGCGCCAGCTACCTGGGCGCCCGGGGGCCCCTGACGATCGAGTTCTGGGCACTGGCTTCGCACCGCGCCAAGGCTGAGGCGCTCGTCCCCGAGATCAAGACGATGCTCGCCTGCTTCGAGCACTGGTTCGGTCCCTACCCCTGGTACGAGGACGGCTACAAGCTGATCGAGGTCCCCTACCTCGGCATGGAACACCAGAGCGGCATCGCCTATGGCAACCAGTATCTCCCCGGCTACCTCGGTCGCGATCTCTCGAAGACAGGTGAGGGGCTGGGCTGGGACTACATCGTGGTGCATGAGAGCGCGCACGAGTGGTTCGGCAACAACATCAGCGCCAAGGACCACGCCGACATGTGGATCCACGAAAGCTTCGGCATGTACGCGGAGGCGCTCTATCTGGAATGCACAAAGGGGAAGGACGCGGCGGATACGTATGTGGCCGGTCTCCGCAGCAGCATGATCAAGAACGACACACCGATCATCGGCACCTATGGCGTG
This sequence comes from Gemmatimonadota bacterium, assembly GCA_039933845.1. GTDB lineage: Bacteria > Gemmatimonadota > Gemmatimonadetes > Gemmatimonadales > GWC2-71-9 > Palsa-1233. The sequence continues at coordinate 22,251 of JBDTNH010000002.1, read as the reverse complement.
CAGGATGTGCCGCGCTCGCAGGACCGCTACCCCAAGGGTGCCAACATGTTGATGACCATGCGCGCCGTCGTCGCCAACGACACGACCTGGCTCGCCACGCTTCGGGGGCTCAACCAGACGTTCTGGCACCAGACGGTCACCGCGAAGCAGATCCGCGACCACATGAGCACGTCGACCGGCGTCGATCTGAGCAAGATCTTCGTGCAGTATCAGGAGACGATCAAGATCCCGAACCTCGAGTACAAGATCGTTGGCGGGACGCTGTCCTATCGCTGGACCAATGCGATTCCCGGGTTCAACATGCCGGTCGATGTGACGGTTGGGAGCGGCAGCCCGACGCGCATCGCGCCGACCGAGCAGTGGCAGTCGATGCCGATGGTGAGTGCCGCCGGGGCCGAGCTGACGGTCGCGCGGCAGTACTACGTGACGAGCAGCCGAGTGGAGGGGTAGGTCAAAGGGATGGGTGTGGTGCGGATCAAACCGCGGCTTGACAGCCGCGGCTCGGCTGACGGCGGCAGCTCGGCTGACAGCCGCGGCTCGGCGCGCATCCTCCTGATCCACGGACTCGGTCGCACACCGCGCTCACTCGCGTCGCTCGCCCGACACCTTCGAGGGAGCGGCCACGAAACACACAGCTTCGGCTACTTCGCCACGACACAACCGGTCGACCAGATCGTCCGACGCCTGCACACCCACCTGGACGAACTCGGGCGGGCGACACAGCCCCTCGTCGTGATCGGTCACTCGCTCGGTGGCGTCCTCGTCCGCGCGGCCCTCACGCTCGAGCCGCGACTCACTACCCTGCCACAGCACCTTGTCATGCTCGGGCCGCCCAACCAGCCACCGCGGCTGGCACGCCGACTCCATCGCAATTGGCTCTACCGCATCATCAACGGCGACGCCGGTCAGCGGCTCGCCGACCCCGCGTTCCTCGCCGCACTGCCACCTCTCACTCTTCCGCACACGATCATTGCCGGTACCGGCGGACCGGTCGGACGATGGAGTCCGTTCGGCCAGGACCCGAACGACAGCATCGTGGCCGTCGACGAGACGCGCCAGGCCGCCGACCAACCCGTCACCGAGTTGCCCGTCCGACATACATTCATGATGAACGACTCGCGAGTCCGTGCAGTGATCGACGGTGTGCTGGCAGCGTGCAGTCCTGTACCAACGCCTTGAACCACGGAGCACCACCGTGCCACAATCCGACCACGATCGCCGCGTCGACTACGTCGAGTTCGCTGCGACTGACCTCGACGCCATCAAGGCGTTTTACACCGGCGTCTTCGGCTGGCAGTTCACCGATTACGGCCCGACCTACACCAGCTTCTCCGATGGGCGCCTGAACGGAGGCTTCGATCGAGACGCCACATTCAGCCCAGGCGGACCGCTGGTGGTGATCTACGCCACCGACCTGGAGGCCATTGACGCCGCAATCCGGAAGTCGGGCGGCACGGTGACCCGCGAGCCATTCGCCTTCCCCGGTGGCCGGCGGCTCCACTTCACCGATCCGAGCAGCAACGAGCTCGCGGTGTGGACCGACAACTAGCAGCGCCGCCCTCCCTGGAGCACACCATGAAACATCTGTACGACTCCGCTCGAGTGTCCGAGCTGCAGGACCGTCTCGCGAGGATGACCGCGGAGCAGACGCGGGAGTGGGGGACGATGACCCTGCCGCAGGCGCTTGCCCACTGCTCGCTCGGATTCGATGTGGCACTGGGCGTCACGAACCCGCCACGCATGATGATGGGTCGCCTCTTCGGTGGCCTGATCAAGCGCCTCGCGCTCGGCGATGACTCGCCGTTCCGAAGGAACACCCCGACGGTTCCGTCCATGGTGGTGGCCGATGAACACGAGTTCACGTTCGAACGCGATCGCCTGCGCGCGCTCATCGATCGCTTCGCCGCGGCCGGACCCGGCGGCTGCACGACCCATCCGCACGCCTTCTTCGGGAAGCTCACTCCCGTAGAGTGGGCGACCATCATGTACAAGCATGTCGATCACCATTTGCGGCAATTCGGCGGCTGATCGATGGGTATCTTCCCCGTGTCATTGTCCTATCGCATTCGACCGGAGTTGTCACCGATGGTTGCACCTGCCCGACTGATCGCCGCCGCAACGATCGCCCTGATCCCGTGCCCCGCACTCGTGGCCCAGACGCCGCCGAACGACGCGGCGATCCGATCGATCATCGTGCCGCTGGTGGATGCCGGACACTTCAGCGGCATCGCGGTCGGCCTGGTCACCCGAGACGGGACTCGGCAAATCGTCGCGTACGGACCCAAGGCCGGCGTCACGCCGTTCGATGGCAGCACCGAATTCGAGATCGGCTCGATCACCAAGACGTTCACCGCGGCCATACTCGCCGACATGGTCGCCAAGGGTGAGGTCGCGCTCGATGACCCGGTCGCGCGGTACCTGCCCGAAAGTTTTACGGTGCCGCGCCAAGGCGACCGCCAGATCACCCTGCTCGATCTGGCCACGCAACGCTCCGGGTTGCCGCGCCTGCCGAGCAACCTGGCACCGAAGGACTCGACCAACCCCTACGCCGATTACACCGCGGACAACCTCCGCAGCTTTCTTGCCTCGTACACCCTGCCCCGCGCCATCGGCGCGCAGTACGAGTATTCCAATCTCGGCTTCGGGCTGCTGGGGTTGGCACTCGCCCACAAGGCGGGCATGAGCTACGAGGAACTGGTCACGACCCGGATCCTGCAACCACTTGGGATGCACGAAACCGCTGCCACGCTGAGGCCCGGCATGCGGGAGCGCCTGGCGCCGGGGCACGATGCCGACGGCGGTCCAATTGCCAACTGGGACTTCGCCGCTTTGGCCGGTGCGGGCGCGCTGCGTTCGGATATCAACGACATGCTCACGTACATAGCCGCGAACGCCGATTCGACCCTGCCACCGCTTGGTCCCGTGCTCGCGCTCACCCACGCGGGGCGGAATGACGCGGGCTCACCCGCGATGCAGATCGGCTTGGCATGGAATCGCATCCACACGCCGTCGGGACGCACGGTGGTATGGCACAACGGCGGCACCGGCGGCTATCGCTCCTTCACTGGGTACGACGAGGCCAGCGGGCTCGGCGTCGTGGTGCTCACCAATACCTCCCAGAGTGTCGATGAGATCGGGGTCCACCTGCTCGACGCCGCGGTGCCGATCCCGACCTTCCGGACGGCGATCACCCTGCCGGGGGAAGCGCTGGATCGGTATCTCGGTATGTACGAGCTTCAGCCGGGTGTGACGATCACGATCACGCGCGACGGGAGTCAGTTGATGGCGCAGATCACCGGACAGCCCAGCTACCCGGTATTCGCCGAAGCGGTCGGCGAGTTCTTCTACAAGGTGGTGGATGCCCAGCTCTCATTCGGCTCTGACAGCGGCGGCGCCGTGACCGGGCTCGTGCTGCATCAGGGCGGCAGGAACATGCCGGCGAAAAGGAAATAGGGATCGTCGTCATTCCAGCCGCGGCCATCCGGCCGCGGGATCTCAACGGAGATCACGGCGATTGATGAACACGCGGAGATCCCGCGGCGTGACCGCCGCGGCTGGAGGGTTCATGGGGGCGCGGAGATCCCGCGGCGTGACCGCCGCGGCTGGAGGGTTCTGATATTTTGGAGGAAGGCGGGTTTACCCGCCCTCTTCGCCGAGCCCGGGCGCTGTCCAGCCCGGAGGGCTGGACCACCCGTGGGCGGGCCTAGCGCCCCCATCCCCCCCCTGCTATCCTCCCTGACCCCCCCGATTCGCGGGGGGGGACACGAGCCTGGAGGATCAGGAATGGCGCGGAAGACCACGACCGTCCCGAAGCGGACGGCTGCCGCACGGTTGCGGCGCATGTTCGTTGACGGTGGCTATGTCCGGACCCAGTCACGTGCCGATGCGCGCGAATACGGGACCGATGTCTACAAGAAGGGGCACGAGGTGCGACTCACCCTCGGCTCGATGGCTGAGGCCCAGGAGGCCCGGGCCATGCTCGAGGCCGTCGGCCTCCGCGGTGGCAAGCCCTACCAGAAGCACAGCCGCGTGATCCAGCCGGTCTACGGGCTCGAGGCGGTCGAGTGGTTCATGGGCAATCTGGGCAAGGATCCCAAGTCCCTTGGCTTCACGAAGACCGGTCGCCGTCGGCTGCGCCGCAACCCCGCCCGAAGCGACGACGCGTAGGCACGCCGCCGCACCGACCCGGTGACCCCGATCTGGGGTCACCCGGGTCATCGCACCGCGTCCACCTCGTCGTACCCGATCACGAACGCCTGGATCACCACCGTGCCCGCCCGGGCAAAGGTGAGGCTGAGCTGCAACGAATCCCCCCGAAACACTGCGGGCAGCGGCGGCTCGAACATGATATGCCGACCGCCTGGCGCAAATCCCACTGATTCCCCCCCGCCGATGGCCACCGTCACCAGGCGCTGCATCTCGGCTCCATGCAGGCTCGGAACCGGAAAGCCCTCCCCGGCCTGCACCGCGAGCAGCGTGTCGGGCTCGCTGCCACGATTCTCGATCGAGAGGTAGGCGGGCATCGGGCTGTTGCTGAACGGCACCAGCGCGTAGGCGGATCGCACCGTGAGATCGCCACTCGAGACCTCGACATTCCGGATCCTGTCGACGATCGGATCGGTGCTGGTGCAACTTGCGAGCGTCAGAACCGTCATGAGTATTGGCAACCGTTTCATGGTGACCAATATAGGTTTGGATGCGGTCGTCCCGAGTCTCTCGAAGGAGCAATGCTGATGTGGCGGACCCTTTCCCACCTGGCCGCGAGTGCCTGCCTGGTCCTGTTGATCAGTGTCGTCGTGCCCAACCGGGCGGAGTCGACATCTGACATGCATTTGCGGCTCACCAAGTCACAGCCCGGCACGGACACCCTCCTCGCATCCCCGCCGACCCAGATCTGCCTCTGGTTCTCCGAGGCCCCGAACGCTCGCCTCTCAAGCATCACGCTCACCGGGCCGACCGGCAAGGTCGAGCTGGGCCCCGTGACGCTGAGCCCGAAGGACTCGACGCTCCTGATCAGCCAGATCACGGACGAGATCCCCGGCGGCAACTACCAGATCGCGTGGCGCACCGCGAGCGCCGACGGTCATGTGATCCGCGGCACCTTGCCGTTCTCGGTCCGTCCGGAGTAGGCTGGGGCTCCCGCTAGCCGGAGTCGAGCATCAAGTACCTCCTGATCGAGGATGACCCCCACCTGTCGGCGACGCTGCTCCGCGGCTTGGGGGAGCAGGGCCTGCACACCGAACACGCTTCGACCTGCGCCGACGGGCATCGCCGCGCGATCGAGGGGCAGTGGCAGGCGTTGATCCTCGACGTGGCACTCCCGGACGGATCCGGGATCGACCTCTGCCGCGGCCTTCGGCAGGCCGGCGATGCCACTCCGATCCTCATGCTCACCGCCCGCGATGCAATCCAGGACCGGGTGACCGGCCTCGACGCGGGCGCCGACGACTATCTCGTCAAGCCATTCGCCTTCGCGGAACTGGTCGCACGCCTTCGCGCCCTCGCGCGCCGCCCGACACCACTCGTGCCGGACCTCCTCACCGTCGGCGATCTCGAGATCGATTTCGTCGCGCGCTCGGCCGTGCGCGCCGGTCGCGAGCTCCAGCTCACCATCAAGGAATTCGCACTGCTCGAAATTCTCGCGCGCCGCGCGGGTGTGCTGGTCGATCGCCCGACCATCACCGCCGCGGTCTGGGACGAGAACCACGATCCGTTCACCAACGTGCTCGATGTCCTCGTCCGACGCCTTCGCAGGAAGCTCGACGACGACGATGCCGAACCGATGCTCGAGACCATCCGCGGTGCGGGCTACCGGTTGCGCACATGAGCGCGATACCCAGATCAACTGCGGTCCGCACCGCGCGACGCCAGCTCACCCGCTGGTACCTGCTCACCATGGCGCTCATGCTCGGCCTGCTCGGCGTGGGCCTGTTTCTCACCATCCGCCAGCAGTTTCAGGCCGAGCTCGATGCCTCGCTTGCCCGCGCCACCGCCGAGGTGATTCGCGCGTCACGGATTCGTGATCTGGAGGCGGGGGCGACCGGCACCGTAGTCGACGCCCTCGACGAACTCCGGATCCCCGATCGTTCGCTCTACCTGATGAGCGCCGATGGCGCGCCGATCAGGCCGACCGACGCCGAACCCTGGGTGGTCGATGCGGCGCGCCGGACCCCGGCAGGGGCGACGCTGGATGTGACCACCGAGGTCACCAACGATCGCACCCTCCGGATCCACTCGGAGTCGTTTGTCGTCTCCGGTGAGCTTTATCGGATCGCCGTGGTGGTCGCTGACGAAGTCGAACTCGAGGAACAGTACGCCTCCCTGATCACGGCTTTCGGGGCTGCGGCGCTGGTGGCACTCTTGCTGGTCGCGCTTGCCGGCCGCATCCTGGTCGACCGCTCGATGGAGCCGGTCGAGCTCGGCATCTCCCGGATGCGCCAGTTCATGGCCGACGCGGCCCACGAACTGCGCACGCCCGTCGCCGTGCTCCGAACCCGCGCAGAGGTGGCACTCCTCCAGCCGCGCGACACGGCGACCTACCGCGAGGCGCTCGAAGGCATCGCCGCCGAATCGGAGCGACTGAGTGGACTCGTGGGCGACCTGCTGTTGTTGGCACATGCCGATGCGGGCGAGCGTCCGATCGAGCCGGTGGCCTGCCATCTCGACGACCTCGTGCTCGACTCCTGTGGCGCCGCACGCTCCCTCGCCACGGTGGCAGGGCTCAGCCTCGAGATCACCACCTTCGAGCAGGCCGATGTCAAAGCGGATCCCGCCCTGCTCCGGCAGGCCATCATGATCCTGCTCGACAACGCCATCAAGTTTACCCCCCCCCGAGGGGCCATCACGGTGGCGGTGGGCGTCATGGAGGGTGAGGCGTACGTCGCCATCACGGATACGGGTCCCGGGATCTCCCTCGACGATCGGGACCGCGTCTTCGATCGCTTCGTCCGCGGGGCCGCCCCACCCCGTGAGGGTCGGCAGCCTGGGGCGGGGCTTGGTCTCTCGATCGCCCAATGGATCGCCACCGCGCACCGCGGACGGATCGAGCTGACCGGCGCGACCCCCGTGGGGACCACGGCGACCCTGATCCTGCCAGCAGCTTCGGGTCCCCGGGCGCAACACTAGGCGGTGGCGATGTCAGCCCACTGTCAGGTCATGACGGTATGGTTCGCGGACATGATTCCCCGTCAGACCGGCCTTTTCCTCCTCGTCGCCATGGTCGCTGCAGGCGGTCTCGGCGCCCAATCGGCGTCGCGTCCGGTCTCCCGCCTCGACGCGCGCGCGATGGCCGCCGACGGTGGACCTACCCTTGAGGTCGCGGCCGCTGATACGGCCTTGGGTGCCGCTCTGGTGCGGGATGCTGGGCTGTGGGCCGATCCCGGGCTCGCCACCTCGTGGACCAAGTCGGCACCCCAATACCACGTCGAACTCTCCTGGCCGATCGATCTCCCAGGCATCCGGAGCTCCCGCCTCCGCGCCGCGCGCTCCTCCGCGGAGGCGTTCCGCCTGGGTTGGAGTGCCGCACAGATCAATGCGGCCATGACCGCCGACACCCTGTATCTCCGGGCCCTTGAGGCCGAAGCGGTCACTCGAGCCAGTGCGGCTGACGCCACGACCGCCGAACAGTTGGCGGCGATGTCGCGTGCCGGCTTGGCAGCCGGGGAGACCAGTCGGTTCGATGCCTCGCTCGCCGCACTGTCGGCGGCACGGTCACGCGATCAGGTCGCAGGCGACTCCCTGGACCTGCGGGCGGCGATGCTGGCACTGCAACGCGCGGCGGGCGATTCCACGAGCGTGATCCACTGGACGCTCACCGATTCCCTCACCGCACCCGTTGTCCCGGCACCGAGTCGCCTGAACGCCGACCTTCTCGCCGCGGACGCCAGCGCGCGCGCCGCCGACGAGGCGATCCGGAGCGCGCGTCACACTCGGTGGAGTGGCACCTCACTCCTCACCGGCATCGAGTTCGGTGACCCGGCCGTGGCCAACCATCAACTGCTGCCGGTCATCGGCGTGAGCATTCCGATTCCACTGTTCAACCGCGGCCGCGGCGCCACCGCCATCGCCGAGGCGGAAGCGATCCGCGCGGGTGCGGTGCGGACCACGTTGCGGCGTGAGCTCGATGCCCAGTTGGTGTTGTACCGCGAGCAATTCGCGTCGGCGATGGAGCGGCTCGGGCGAGATGACACCCTGCTCACCACCGCCGACGACCTCGAGCAGATGGCAGTCCAGGGCTATCGCGAAGGCGAGACCGGATTGGCGGCGGTCCTCGAGGCAGCACGCATCGCACGCGAGATCCGCGTCATGCGGGCGCACCATCTCGCCGATGCGATGATCGCGGCGGTTGTACTGGAACACGTGGGGCTCCTGGCCCCGGAGGCACCATGACCCGTCCGATCGCACCGCAATGGACCCTCGTTGTCCTCGCCCTCCTCGGCTCGGCCTGCGGCGGCGATGCGGCGCCCCCCCCCGAACTGGTGCCCCCGACCGTCGCCACCGCTATGGCGCGAACTGATACGTTCGTCACTACGGTGACGGCGTTGGGGCGGGTGGTGGCCCGCGACGGATTCCTCGCGAGTCTGGGGGCACCAGCACAGAGCCGGGTCACGGCGATTCATGTGAGCCAAGGCGATGCCGTCAAGGCGGGTACACCGCTTGTGAGCCTTGACCTTCCCGCATTTCAGGCGCAGCTCCAGAGTGCCACCGCTCGCCTCGATGCCGCAGAGGCCGCGTGGCAACGGGCGGTGCGCCTCGAGAAGGACGGATTGGTGGCAGAGCGCGAGGTCGAGCAGCGCGCCGCCGAGCTCGCGGCGGCACGCGCCGACGCGGTTGGCACGCGCCTGAGTGCAGAACGGGCAGAATTGCGGTCGCCGATTGCCGGTATCGTGGCTTCGATGACCGCCATCCTCGGTGCCACCGTCGATCCCGGCACCGTCCTGGTCGAGGTCGTCGACCCGAATCACCTCGAGATCGTCCTGGATGTACCGCCGGACGTCGCGAGGCAATTGCGGCCAGGGATGCAGGCCACCCTCCAGAGTGTAGCCACCAATGGTGATTCGCTCGGTGTCGGCGAGGTTCTCACGATCTCGCCGTTGGTCGATCCGACGGGCGGAACCGTTCGCATCCGATTGCGGGTTGCGGGTCGTCACCCGTCTCTCCGACTTGGCGAGTCCGTCCAGGCCGCGATCGTTGCGGGACACACGCCCGATGCGGTCGTCGTCCCGATCGAGGCGCTCGTCCCCGAAGGCGACGGCTTCATCGTCTACGTGGTCGATGCGGACGGCATGGTGCTCCACAGAGACGTAACTGTCGTCGGCCGAAACGCGGCGTTCGCGTCGATCGCGAAGGGGCTTGAGCGCGGTGAACGCGTCGTCACCACCGGCGCCTACGGCATGGTCGACAGCACGACGGTCGGCATCGCTCCGTGAGCGACGACTCGGCAGCAGGATGGCTTCACCGCCAGCGGCGTGCGATCCATCTGGCCGTGGCCGCGCTCAGCATCGCCGGTATCTGGGCGGCGCTCCACACCCCTTCGTCCATCTACCCTGAGCTCGAATTCTCGCGGATCACGGTTGTCGTCGATGCATCGGCGCTGGGCGTTCGGCAGGTCCTCTTCGGAGTGACCCGTCCGATCGAAGAGGCCGTGACCGTCGTGCCCGGCGTGAACCGCGTCGAGTCGCGCGCGATCCGCGGTGGCAGCGAGACCACGGTGTCGTTCGCGCCGAACACCGACATGCCGGTCGCATTGCAGCAAGTGCAGGCGCGGGTCAATCAGATCCAGGGAGACCTGCCCGCCGGGGTCACGCTGCAGGTCGAGCGCCTGACGCCATCACTCTTCCCGATTCTCTCGTACAATCTCGAGGGCGGCGATCCCGCTGAGCTGCTCGACATCGCCCGGTATCAATTGCGCCCACTCTTCTCCCGTGTTCCCGGCGTCGCACGCGTCGACGTGATGGGTAGTGTGGAGCGGGAGATCGAAGTCGTCGCCGACCCGGTCCGCCTCGCGGCGCGCGGCATGACATGGGAGGATTTGGCGGCGGCGATCAAGGGCGCAAGCACCGTCACGGCGCTCGGTCCCTTGCCGACCTCGTACCGTCAATACCTGCTCCTCGGGGGTCGAGAAGTCCACGCTGCCGAGGATGTGGCGGCGCTGCCAATCTCACCGGTGTTGCGGGTGCGCGACGTCGCCGATGTCCGGGTCGGCACCACCGACCGGACGATGCTGGTGACCGGTGGCGGCGCGCCCGCGGCGTTCATCACGGTGAGCCGCCAGGTCGGTGGCAATACCTTGGCGATCGCCGACAGTATCGCCGGCACTGCCCGGACCCTTGCAGCAGAGTTGCCGCCCGGGGTCCGACTCGTCCCGGTCTACGATCAGGCGATGCTGGTTCGCGATGCGATTCGCTCGGTACGCGATGCGATGCTCGTCGGGGCCGTCCTCGCGGTCCTGGTGCTGCTGGCCTTCCTCCGCGACATCCGAGTCACCGCGATCTCCGCGGCGGTGATTCCCGTCACGATGGCGATCACCACCTTCGTCATGGCACTGCTCGGCCAGTCGTTCAACCTGATGACGCTCGGCGCCATGGCGGTGGCGATCGGCCTGGTGATCGACGACGCCGTGGTCGTCACCGAGAACATCGTCCGCCATGTTCGCCAAACGCCCGATCGATTCCGAGCCGTGGCCGATGCGGTGCGTGAGCTGCACTGGCCCGTGACCACGTCGACACTCACCACCATCGTGGTGTTCCTGCCACTCGGCCTGCTCGGCGGTGTCGAAGGACAGTTCTTCCGGACACTCGGACTGACCCTCTCGGTCGCGGTGCTGGTCTCCCTGGTCCTCGCGTTCACGATCATCCCGTTGCTCGCCACGAGCTATCTGCGCAGTTCGCCTGCCGTCGAGGTGCTGGATGATCCCTCCTCGGACACCTCGCTCGCGTCGCGGTATGCGCATTTGCTCGACAGACTCCTCGACCGACCTCGGTTCGCGTGGCTGGTGGCCCTCGGACTGTTGATCGCGGCCGGACTGATGTACCGCACCGTCGGGACCGGATTCCTGCCCGAAATCGACGAGGGGGCGTTCGTCCTCGACTATTTCACGCCCGGCGGAACCGCACTGCCCGAGACCGATCGGCAACTCCGCGTCGTCGAACAGATCCTGGTGCACACGCCCGAAGTCGAGGCCTTCTCCAGGCGGACCGGCGCCGAGCTCGGACTGTTTGCCACCGGCCAGAACACCGGCGACTTCATCGTGCGCCTTCGGCCGATGAACCAGCGCGACCGATCAACCGCAGCTGTGATTGATGGGGTACGGCAGCAAATCGAATCGGCCGCACCGCAGTTGCAGATCGAATTCGTGCAGATCCTCACCGATGTCATCAATGATTTGGCCGGTGTCCACAATCCGGTGGAACTGAAGCTCTTCGGCCCGGATCTGCATGCACTCGAGGCGTACGCAGACAGCTTGACGACGCAACTCGAGCCGGTCGAAGGACTCGTCGATCTGTACAGCGGCGTGAGTGAACCCGCCGCGGAGATGGCGCTCAATGTCGATGCCGTCGCAATCCGGCGCGCGGGGCTCGCGCCCGGCGATGTCGAGCAACAAGTGCGCGGTGCGCTCATGGGTGTGCCGGCTGGTGCGGTCCTGCTTGACGATCGGGCCATCGGTATCCGCGTCCGCGCCCCCGACGCCGTACGCTTCGATCCGGCGGCACTCGCCGTCTTGCCGATTCTGGCGCCCGCCAGCGCGACGGCCCTGCCGCTCAATGCACTCGCCTCGATGCAGCCCGAACTCGTGCGCGGCGAGCTGCGACGGGAGGATCAGCAACAACTGCTCACGCTCACCGGCGACCTCGGCGGACGCGCGCTCGGCGCCGTCATGACCGATGTCCGCGCCGTGCTTGCGGCGACACCACCACCTCACGGCATCCAGGTCCGGATTGCCGGACAGGACGCCGGCCAGCGGGCTGCGTTTCGTGCGCTGCTCGCCGTCCTGTTGCTCGCCGGCGTCTCGGTGGTGGCGGTAATGGTCGTGCAGTTCCGATCGTTCGTCGAGCCGCTGATCATCCTGCTCGCGGCGCCGCTGTCGGTGAGTGGGGCGCTTGGGGCGCTGTGGCTGACCGGCACCGTGCTCAATGTCTCGAGCGTGATGGGGATGATCTTCCTCGTCGGGCTCGTGGTCAAGAATGGCATCATTCTGCTTGAATTCGCCGATGCAGAGATGCGTGCCGGTGCCCCGATTCGAATGGCGATTGAGGCCGCCGCACGCGTCCGCCTCAGGCCGATCCTCATGACCACCCTCTGCACCCTGTTTGGCCTGCTGCCCCTGGCCCTCGGCCTCGGCCCCGGCAGCGACATGCAGCGCCCGCTCGCCCTTGCCGTGTTGGGTGGGCTCGCACTCTCGACCCCCATCACGCTGTTCCTGGTTCCCGTGTTGTTTCACACCATCCGTCGTCCGGCGGACGCACCATCACCCAACAGGAGTATCACACCATGATGTCCACACCACGAAAGCTGTTGAGCGCCCTCATCCTGACCTTGGCCGTCGGGGCTACTGCCGCGGCCTGCGCCAAGGACGCCGAGACCGACGAGGCAACAGAAGGGGCGATGAGCGCCGGCACGACGACGATGGCTGCCGGCACTGAGGCCGGTGAGGCGGGCGAGGCCAATGAGGCTGGCGAAGCAAACGAGGGCGCCGAGGAAAGCCCCGAGGCGCTCGCCAAGGAAGCCAAGATCGCGGAGCCGGCTGCGCGGAAGACGGCGCTCGCCCAAGTACCCGGCGGCATGGTCGAGGCGTTCGAGCTCGAGCGTGAGGGCGGCAAGCTGCTCTACAGCTACGACATCAAGTCGAACGGCAAGTCGGGGATCGATGAGGTCCAGATCGACGCGATGACCGGTGCCCTGCTGTCCAACGTGCATGAGACACCGGCTGACGAGGCCAAGGAGGCCGCCGAGGACTCGGCCTCCAAGACCTGATCCGACAGCTCAGCTCTTCGTCTTCATGCCGCTGAAGACCAGCCCGGCACCAAGGATGATTGCGCCGATCCCAGCCCACATCGGGATCGGCCGCTCCTTGTCGGCAGAGATCTTGACGGAGCCGATGTCGACGATGTTCTCCCGGGTGGTGAATGAGCCGCCGTTGATGGTGACCCATCCGCCGGCGAGGATGAGCAGGATTCCGAAGATGGCGAGTGGCTTCATGGATGGCTCCGTGAGAAAGGGACGATGGCACGGGGGTGGTGGATCATACGTCAAGACGAGCGACCCGGCCATCGAAGACACGCCCAGGCCGGCCCCCACTAGGTTTGGTGCATGGACCTTTTTGATCTTCAGCGCGCCAAGATCCCCGCCCTCCCTGCCCGGATCGAAGGACTGGCCGCTCTTGCCTGCAATCTCGCCTGGAGCTGGCACCGCCAGGCCCGAGCCATCTTCCGGCGCGTCGATCCGGTCATCTGGCGCCGGACCGCCCACAACCCCATCGCATTGCTCCGTGACGTCACGCCGGAACGTCTCGAGGCACTGCTCCATGACAACGACTTCCTCGCGCACTACGACGAGGTCATGGCGTGGTTCACCGTTGAGCGAACCACCGAAGGCGGCTGGTTTCGTGATCAGTGGCCGGAACTCGATGCTGACCGTCCTGTCGCGTACTTCTGCGCTGAATTCGGTCTCCACGCCTCGGTCCCGATCTACTCCGGCGGTCTCGGTGTGCTCGCCGGCGATCACTGCAAGACGGCATCTGACTTGGCCGTGCCATTCGTCGGCGTGGGACTCTTCTACAAGAAGGGATACTTCGATCAGCGGGTGAGTCCGATCGGTTGGCAGGAGGACGGTGACGACGAGGTCAACCCGATCCTCACGCCGCTGGTTCGGATCCCAAGCGCAGATGGCGCGCCCTGGGTGACGGTACTCGAGACGTTCGGCCGACCGGTGCACATCGCGGTCTGGACGATGACGGTCGGACGCGCACCGATCTACCTGCTCGATACCGATCTCGACGAGAACGACCCCGAGGACCGCGGACTCACCAGCAAGCTCTACTCCGGCGGCCTCCCGATGCGGCTCCGCCAGGAATGGGTGCTCGGCGTCGGCGGCACGCAGGTGCTCGCCGCGCTGGGCGTGACACCCGGCGCCTGGCATGCCAACGAGGGGCACGCCGCATTCATGATGCTCGAACGCATGCGTCAGCGTGTGATGGCTGGCGTCGACTTCGATGTGGCCGTCAGCGACATCCGCCGGACGACGCTTTTCACCACGCACACGCCGGTACCAGCGGGTCACGACCACTTCAACCTCGAGAGTGTGATCGAGTGCGCCGGCGCCACCTGGTTGACCAGCTTCCAGATCGGGCTCGATCGCGTGCTCGCGCTTGGGGTGCATGCGGCACGCGGCCTCGATCAGTTCCACATGACCGTGCTCGCCATCCGTTGTGCCGGTCACGTCAACGGTGTCGCCCAACGCCATGGCATCGTCTCGCGCGAGATCTGGGGAGACCTTTGGGAAGGCCGAGCCCCCGAAGCGGTGCCGATCGGTGCCGTCACCAACGGCGTGCACCTGCCCACCTGGATGGCCAACCCCATCAAGCGGCTACTCGACCGGCACCTTGGCCGCGGGTGGGTCACGCGTCGTGACGACGTGGAGACGTGGGATGCCGTGCTCGGGCTCGATAGTCACATGCTCTGGTCGGAACACCAGACGCTGAAGCAGGCGCTGTTGCATCATGTGCGCGAGGATGCGCGGCGACGCTGGTGCGAGACCTGGACCGAGGCCGCGCAGGTCGTGGCGAGTGGCACGCTGCTCGACCCGAACGTTCTCACCATCGGTTTTGCACGTCGGTTCGCAACCTACAAGCGCGCCGACCTCCTGTTCCGTGATACCGAGCGCCTCAAGCGCATGCTCACCGATCAGCAGCAACCGGTGCAGCTCGTCGTGGCGGGCAAGGCGCACCCGCAGGACATTCCGGGCAAGGAAGTGCTCCAGGCGATCCACCACTTCACCCGGGACCCGATGTTCGAGGGGCGTGTGGCCTTCCTCGAGGATTACGACATGCACCTGGCCCACCTGTTGGTCCAGGGCGTCGACCTCTGGCTCAACGTCCCGCGGGTGCCGCTGGAGGCGAGTGGGACGAGTGGCATGAAGGCGGCGCTCAATGGCGTCCCGCACCTCTCAACACTCGATGGCTGGTGGGAAGAGGGGGCCTCGGGGCGGAACGGCTGGACCATCCCGCGTTCAGAGGCAACGACCGACGATGCGGTCGACGCCGAGGACGCCGAGGCGCTGTACCGAATCCTGGAGCAGGAAGTGATCCCGATGTGGTATCATCGGGATGAGGATGGGGTGCCACAGGGTTGGGTGATGCGGATGAAGGAATCGATCCGTGTCGCCGGCAAGCAGTTCGCGGCCCGGCGGATGCTCCAGGACTACGCTCGGCAGTACTACGCGCCGATCCTGAGGGGCGACCCCTTCACCGACGATCCACCGACAGGCTGACCGATGCCCGCGCCACCGCCCATTCCGCTTCCAGACATCGATGGCTCGACGCCAACGATCGTGCACTTGAGCGCGGAATACTACCCGTACGCGCGGACGGGTGGCTTGGCCGAGGCCGCGTGGGGACTGCACAGGTTGCAGCACGGCCGTGGTCGGCCGACCGCTGCGATCATGCCGCTCTTCCGCACTGTCCGGAAGCACCTCCGCGATGCGGTCCCGGTCGGTGAGCCGATGACGCTCCACTTCGGGACGCGCAGTGAGTCGTTCCAGCTCTGGAACGACCGCGATCCCGCGTCGGGCACGCCGAGCTACTTCATCCAGCACGACGGGCTGTTTGATCGGGACGGCATTTACGGCGAGGGGGGGGACTACCCCGACAACCATTTTCGGTTCGCCGCCTTCGCCGCGGCCGCGATCGCGTTCCTGCCACGGATCACGAGCGGCCCGGTGGTGTTGCACGCCCACGATTGGCACGCCGCCCTCGCCCCGGTCTACCTGCGCACCTGGTTCAAGGGCGATCCGTGGTTCGACCGGATCCCGGTGGTCCTCTCGGTCCACAACGGTGGCTATCAGGGCCACTTCGGCTCGGACATCATCCCGGAAATCGGTCTCCCGTGGGACGTGTTCAATCACGACAAGCTCGAGTGGCACGGACAGACCAACCTGCTCAAGGGTGGCCTGACCCACTGCGACATCGCCACCACCGTCTCGCCGAAACATTCCACCGAGCTGTGCACGGCGGCCGGCGGCTTCGGCCTGCAGGAAGTCTTCTCGTGGATGGGCGACCGGTTCACGGGGGTCCTGAACGGGATCGACCAGGAGGAGTGGAGCCCGCTCCGTGACGAGCATATCGCGGCACACTATGGTCCGGGACACCTCACCGGCAAGGCGGCGTGCAAGACCGATCTGCAACGCCGATTCGGACTCACCGAGCGGACCGATGTTCCGGTGATCGCACTGGCCGGCCGGTTGGTGACGCAGAAAGGGCTCGACCTCGTCGTCGACAATGCCAGCCTCTTCGCGCTGCCGGCACAGTTTGTGTTTCTGGGGAGTGGCGAGCGGAAGTTCGAGTCGGCCATCAAGGCTCGTCGCGATGCCGAGCCCGGCCGCATCGGCATCGACACGACATTCTCCGACGAGCTCGAGCACCAGCTCATGGCCGGCGCCGATCTCTTCCTGATGCCCTCGCAATACGAGCCATGCGGCCTGACCCAGATGCGGGCCCAGCGCTACGGGACGATTCCCGTCGCACGACGCGTCGGTGGTCTCGCCGACACGATTGACGACGGCATCACCGGTTTCCTCTTCGATGCCTACGACGAACGCGCGCTCGCCGGCGGGATGTGGCGTGCGCTGACCGAACATGGCGCGTCGGAGCAGTGGCGCGAGATGCAGGACGCCGGCATGCAGCGCGACTTCGGCTGGGACCGCGTCGCCGAGACCTATGCGACCATCTACAGTCGGGCGATCGCCCGCCGCGCCGGACTGGTCGGCGCCTGATGCGATTCACCCTGATCCTGCACTCGCACATGCCGTGGGTATTGCACCACGGCAAGTGGCCGCATGGCAGCGACTGGTTGACCGAGGCGGCGATCGATACGTACCTCCCGCTCCTCGCCTGGCTTGAACACGCCGAGAGCGCGAGTGCCCCAGTCGCACTGACACTGGGTGTCACGCCGATCCTCGCCGCCCAACTGGCGCATCCGTCCTTCAAGACCGACCTCGACGAGTATTTCGCGCAACGCTTCGAGACGCTGGCGGAATCGGAAGCCTCACTCAAGAGCACCGGCGACGACGCGCTCATTCCGTTGGTGCCGTTCTGGAAGGACCACCTCACGCGTCTGCAGGAGCTGTGGCAGCGCATCGATCGCGATATGGTCGCCACGCTCCGCCATCATGCGGCGGACGGCCGCATCGAACTGATCTCCTCGGCGGCGACACACGGCTTCCTCCCGCTGCTCGCGCGCGACGAGTCGATACGATTCCAGCTGCTGCTTGGGCGCGCCGAACATCTGCGGCATTTCGGTGTGCTTCCGAAAGGGTGCTGGGTGCCGGAGTGTGCCTATCGTCCGGCCGGACCGTGGCAGCCATGGCACAGTGCCACGGCAGTGGCCCATCGTGAAGGGACGGAGACGCACCTGCGATACGCCGGTTTCCGCTGGTTCGTCGTCGACGCGCATCTTGCCCGCGCCGGTGCCGCGTGGGAGCTCTACGAATCGGAGGCAACGCGTCCACTCGACAGCGAGGCCGACGTCTCGCCCTACCGGAGCTTCGAGGTCGGACACCGACCGCCCCGCACGCGCCCGGTCGATGTCGTGATCCGGGATCCCGAGACCACCGCCAAGGTGTGGAGTCGACACGGGGGCTACCCGGGTGACTCACGCTACCTCGAGTTCCACAAGATCCGCTATCCCGGTGGCCTCAAGCTCTGGCGGGTGACCGATCCCGCCGCTGACCTCGGCGACAAGGCGCCGTACGACCCCGCCGCAGCCCGCGAGGCCGCCACCCAGCACGCACGGCACTTTCGCGAGGTGCTGCACCGGATCGCGTCACGGGCCACCGAGTCAGACACGTCGATCGTGGCACCGTTCGACACCGAATTGTTTGGTCACTGGTGGTTCGAAGGGATCGACTTCCTCGCCGATCTCTACGCCCAACTCGATGCGGCCGGCGATGTCACGCCCGCGACTGGCAGTGAACTCCTGGCCGACGAGCCGCCCGACGCAGTGATCGAACTCGAGCCGGGTTCGTGGGGTGCCAACGGCGACTTCTCCAAGTGGCTCAACAACGAGACCGCGTGGACGTGGGAACGCCTCTGGCCACTCGAGGAGCGGTTCTGGAATGCTGTCCCGACCGCGGTCGAGGAGACACATCTCGCGCCGATCGTCGAGCAGGCTGCACGTGAACTGTTGTTGGCGCAGTCGTCAGATTGGCAGTTCATCATCTCGACCGGCGCCGCGGACGACTACGCGACCAAGCGATTCGTCGAGCACTGTGACGCCCTTGAGGCATTGCTGCCCGCGATGGAGGGGTGGGGCGATGTGGCACACGCCCGCTACCTCGCTGACGAGTACAAGCGAGTCGATGATCCCTTCCCCTCCCTGCTGGGTGCGCTCGCCGCCGCGTCCGACCTTCCCGCCATCTAAGGCCCGATGCCGAGCATCGTCGTGCATGCGCACTGCTACCAGCCACCCCGTGAGGAGCCGTGGCTGGAGCTGGTCCCCGAGGAACCAACTGCACTCCCCGACCACGATTGGAACACGCGGATCACGCGCGAGTGTTACCGACCGCTCTCGCGGGCGCGCGTGCTCGATGCCGACGGTCGGATCGTGCGGGTCCACAACGCCTGGGCCTGGCTGTCGTTCAACGTGGGCCCGACACTCGTCCACTGGCTCGAGCGGCATGCCACAGATGTACTCGACGCAATGCGTGAGGGTGATCGCGACGCGATTGCACGGACCGGCCACGGCACGGCGATCGCGCATCCCTACCATCACGTGATCCTGCCACTGGCCTCCAGGCGCGACAAACGCACCGAGATTCGTTGGGGCATGCGTGAGTTCCGTCGAGTGTTCGGTCGCGATCCGTTCGCAATGTGGCTCCCCGAGACCGCGGTCGACGAGGAGACTCTCGGGGTCCTGGCCGAGGAGGGCATCCGCGGGACGATCCTGGCGCCCCGTCAGGTCGCGACCACCGACCCCACGGGTGCTCCGGTGCACTGGGATCACCCTGACCATGACATGCGCATTCTCGCGTACGACGGCGTCCTGGCTCACGACGTGGCCTTCGGTGCGTTGCTCCAGGACGCCGAACGGTTCGCCACTCGCCTCAGCGCACCGATCGATCGCGACGTCATCGCCCTCGCCACTGACGGAGAGACATTCGGGCACCATCACCGGTTTGGCGATCTGGCGATTGCCGGCGTCATCGATGCCCTCGCCACAGATCCCACATCGCGCATGGTTGGCGCCGAAGCGGTGCTCGTCACCATCGAGCCGACGGTTCAGACCGGCATCGTCGGCCCAAGCGCCTGGAGTTGTGAGCACGGCGTCGATCGGTGGCAGGCCGACTGCGGCTGCCGGATGGATCCCCACACCTCGCAAGCGTGGCGGGCGCCGCTCCGCGCCGGTCTCGAGGTCCTGTCGCTCGGCCTCGATGCCGTCGTCGAGCGCGAATGGCCACGCGACGCCGGCAATCGCCACGAGATCCGGAATATCGCAGGCCCCCGACTCGATGGCGCTGGTCCGCTCCCCCCCGCGGCGAGACTGTTGCTCGAGGCCGAACGACATGCGCTCGCGATGTTCACGTCGTGCGCGTGGTTCTTCGACGACCTCGCCAGGATCGAACCGCGTGTCGTGCTCCGTCACGCCGCTCGCGCACTTGAGTTTCTTCCCGTGGACGATGCCGAGGCACTCGAGGCGGCGCTCCGGACAGCACTGGCGGAGGCCCATGCCAACGATCACACTGATGGGACCGGTGTGACCATCTGGGAGCAGGATGTTCTTCCCGGGCGGCGTGCCGTGCCGGCGATGGCTGCGGGTATCGCGGCACTCCGCGAGTTGGCGCCGCATGCGCCGTTCGAGGGTGCCATGCCGGCGCATGACTGGTTCGTGGACGGCGACACGATTGTCACCACACACCGGACCAGTGGTCGCGCTCGTCGCTGGCAAACCGAACTCATCACCCTCGGCGTGGTTCCTCGACGCATCCATGTGCGGGAAGACAGCGAGGGTGGATGGTCAGGGGTGATTCTCCTCGAAGAGATCCCGGCCCCCCTCTGTCGACGACTCCTTTCGCTGGCGCTGCCGGTGGTGCTCGAGGCAGCCGTCGGCACGCGTCACCTCGATGCCACGGCGATGCTCGGCGGCGGACTGCCTGCGCTGCTCCCGCGCATCCTTGCGGGCGCCTGGCAACGCGGCACCGAAGGTGATCCCGTCGGCACCGCCACGATCGTGCATGCGGTGCTCGATCTCTGGTTGCTGAGCGGGCAGGACGTCCCCGATGCCATTGCCACAGATGCGTGGCTGCGATTGGCTGCCTGGCCCGCCAACTCAGAGCGCGACCAGCTCGCCGACCGATTCGGCATCGCCATCCCGGAGTCTTGATGCCCAACCGCGTGCGTTTCTGCTTCGGACTTCATCTCCATCAACCGGTGGGGAACTTCGACTCGGTCTTCCGGGATCACCTCGATGCCGTGTACGGGCCGTTACTCGATGGCCTCGAGCGCGGCGAGACGTGGCCCGTCGCGATCCACGTCTCGGGACCACTGCTCGATTGGCTCGAGGCTCACGCTCCGGCGTGGGTCGATCGACTCGGCCGCCATGTCAGTGCCGGTCGGGTCGAGTTGCTGGCGTCGGGACATGAGGAGCCGATTCTCGCGATCCTCGATCGCGACGATCGTGTCGAGCAGGTGCAGCGGTATCGTGAGCGACTGACGCGACGGTTCGGCACCGAGGTGCGTGGGCTCTGGCTGACCGAACGTGTCTGGGAACCGGATTTGCCGAGTGACCTTGCACGCGCCGGGATCCGATTCGCGTTGGTTGACGATCGCCACCTCCGCGTCACCGGACTTCCGCCAGAGGCCCGACACCGGCCGTGGGTCACCGAACATGACGGTGCCCGCATCACGGTGCTCGCGATCGACCAGAACCTTCGGTACCTCGTGCCGTTTCGGCCACCCGAAGAGTTGGCCGAATATCTCAATGCCCTGCGTCACGATGGGCATCGCCTCGCGGTGCTCGCCGATGACGGCGAGAAGTTTGGCGGGTGGCCCGGTACCGCGAAATGGGTCTGGGAAGATGGCTGGTTCGATCGCTTCACGGCGCAGGTGCGTCAGATGCGAGAGATGGGCATCGCCGAACTGTCGCGCTTCGATGACGCGCTCCTCGCCATTCCGGCGGAGGGGCCGGTCTATCTCCCGTCCGCGTCATATCAGGAGATGGAACGCTGGGCGTTGCCGCCGATTCAGGCGCGAGAATTGACGCGTCGCGAAGAGGCCATCCACGAACTGGACCCGACCGCCGAGGCCGATCCGCTCGTGCGCGGCGGGCATTGGCGGCATTTCCTCGCCAAGTATCCAGAATCGAACCGGCTGCACAAGGTGATGCAGTATCTCTCGCGTGCCTGCCGCGAGGTTGGGGATCCCGTCAACGTGCGGCGGCACATTGGCCGCGCGCAGTGCAACGACGCTTACTGGCACGGTGTCTTCGGTGGACTCTATCTGCCGTTCCTGCGCAGTGCGCTCTGGCAGGAACTCGGTCACGCCGCGCGACTCCTGCTGCACGACCGGGCACCGGCGGCACTCCAGCTCGACATCGATGCCGATGGCCATGACGACTTTCTGGTCACCTCGCCGGGACAATTCGCCATCGTCGCGCCGCATCGGGGGGGAGCGATTGAGGTGATGCTCGACCTCCATGGCGGTGGTAATTGGGCGGATGCCCTCACGCGCCACGAGGAGGCGTATCACCTACCGCCAGGGTCGGTCGTGCATGAAGAATCCGATGATGCGGCGTCCGGTGACGGTGCGGCCACGATTCATGACGCGGAGACACGCGTCCGCGAGGCACCGGCGCTCGACCGCGAGACGCGGGCGCTCTTTGTGGATCGCCTGGTCACACACGACACGACGCGCGACAAGTTCGTGGCGGGGACCGTCGACCCGATCGTCTCGTGGGCGGCTCGGCATCTCGAGGGCCGTCTCGAGACTGTTCCCCATGGTGTGGCGGTGCGCCTGAGCGGTGACCGGTTCAGCAAGACGCTGGT
>JBDTNH010000001.1:0-83000 GCA_039933845.1 Gemmatimonadota bacterium | reverse complement strand
GGCGAGCGCGCACATGATGCGCCTCCGGCGCGAGCGCGCACGCGGCTGATTGGCAGAGCGTTAGGTCGCACAAAAAGGCTTCATGCGCATTCCCCCAGGCTTCAATACCATCACGCCATACCTGTTTGCCGACCGAGCCGATGAGCTCCTGGATTTCCTTGTCCATGGCCTCGGTGGCATAGAAATCCTGCGACACATGAACGGCGATCGAGTTGCAAATGCCCAGATAGTCATTGGCACCTCGACGGTCATGGTGAGCGAAGCCTCAGCCGAGTTCCCAGCCATGCCTGGCTCGTACTACGTCTATGTCGAAAACGCCGATGAATCAGTGGCTCGGGCGGTGGCAGCCGGCGCGACCCAGATCATGGCTGTCTCAGATATGCCGTACGATGACCGGCAAGGCGGTGTCCGAGATCCCTGCGGGAACATCTGGTGGGTTTCGCAGCGCCTGACAGATGGTCCGTATTGAGCTGCCGGGCTCACGACGGTTGCGCTCAGGGTATCACGCAGAGTGCAGCCTAACCTGTGTGTGCTGCGGTCGGGGCCATCTACCTCGGCCACCGCGTAGCTTTCTGTGAGCCGTCATTGGCGGCTACGCAACTTTGCCAGAGACGGGACTTCGAATCGAGCTCTCAGGCTGTCGGTGACTCCTTCCCCGGCTTCCAGTCCGGGATCGGGAGGGTACTGCGTCCCGAAGCGCTGCTTGCGGTGCAGATCATCTTGAAGGAAACGATCCTCGCTCGCGGCAACCAGGTAGCCCGCCCCGGGGACCTTGCCGGCGAAGGCGATGATCGCCAATTCATGTGCCAGGAGGTGGTCGTCCGCCGCAGTTGTGGAGTCCCACGAGTGTTGAAGGATGACGGCCGCATGGTAGAAGTCGAGAGGACTGGTCAGCAGGTTGAGACGATACATTTCCTTGACGCGCGCCAGCCGCTCGAGGTCTCGTGCCCCCACTGCCAAGAACTCCTCCTGCGTCAGCTCGCGCCCGTCGGCCGGAGGGGTCCGATCAGCTTGATCCGCACGAAAGAGTTGGTCGACTTCTCGGGAGGGCCGGCGCTCCTGCGCAGCCCCTCCACCCGGCGCACAGCCTCCAAGGCCAGTCAGCAGCCCTGCTGCCAAGACAAGAACCGACGCCCATGCTCGCATACTGTTCTCCATGATGTGACTGGGTTGGCTTCAACCTCCATAATGTGCGGCTCGCCTCCGACTATTGCCAGCCAACCATCGCAAGTCATTCGCCACACGAAAAAAGGGACACTCGACCCATGCCTCGTGCCCAGCGCCCTGTACACACCCGTCGTGCTGCTCGCCTATTCACCAAGGGGCTTATCGGTGCGGGTGACTCCGCCACGGTGTCCGACGGCCTGGCCGACGATTACCGTCTCATTGGCGTCAGCGGAGCCCTCTGGAACAAGTCGCAACGCATCCAGGAGTTGTCAGGGAATGGTCCTGCATTTGGGACCGTGACGCCAAGCGAGGTTGAGATACGAATCTTCGACGGCACTGCCGTCGTGATGGGTCTCGCCACCATCCTCGAGCCGGCCGATACCATTCGCGAGCGGTTCACCCAAGTGTGGGTGCTCGACCGCACGCGGTGGAGGATGGTTTCTGGCCAGATTACCGCAGTCGCAATGCCTCTGCCAGCTCCTCCGCCGCAACCTTAGCTGGCCGGTGCGATGCGCTGCCCAACTCGGCGCTGCGATGTTCTCCACCCTCCCGCACTCAGACCAACGGGGTGAACCGATGCCCATCTCCTGATCGGGTGCGTCATTCCGTCAGAGCGTCTCGCGAGTGAGATCTTGGATGTCAAGGACCCAACGACGGCCGAGGGTTAGGGCAGGAGAGCAGGGGTGACGGCTGACGAGTGTCAGCCGCGGGGGTGGTGGTGCGGCGAGTGGTACGGGGAGATCGGGTGGGCCAGCGCGAATAGAAATTCAAACTGGTGTCCGCTCCCGGTCGCATGGCCTACCTGCACGAAGACGCCGACGTCGTGCAGCGGTGTGCGCCACGCTGCGGTGGTCTCGAACCAACCGCTGGCGCGGTCGCCGTTGGGGTCGCGGCCGGTGATGAGCCCGGCGCCGATATTCACATACACCGGCGAGTGCTCCGACAGCGGCGAGAACTGCACGACCCCGGATACCGTGGGCGTGGCGCCGCGCGCCGGGATGAACAGCAGATCCGCGGCGATCTCGATGTGACGCATCTCTCCCGGTGCATACTGGGTGTGCAGCCGGATGGCCGCATCGGTCGTTCCGGTCGTGTGATACACGCCGGCGTTGAGGTCGAGGTGTGGCGCCCCGAACAGCCACCCGCCATGATGACCCTCGGTGAAGACCGAGATGTGGCCAGGCTTGCTGCCAGTGATATCGCCGGCCGCATCTTCGGCCGCGAGCGCAGCGCTGTCAGCAGGACTGGTGGCTTGCCCTTGGGCCGCCGTGGGTGCGAGCATCAGGCTCAGGACAAGAACCAGCGTGGTACGGGGCACTGAATCCTCCAGCGAACGGAATGGATGGTGATCAACGGGCCGCAAGTTAGCAAGAGGTGCCGTCCACCGACTACCGCGGCCTGACGATCGGGGCCAGTGCGAGCCGTGGATGGCCCCAACTATGGTCGTCGTGACACGGGCCCGCGGAGCGCCCGTTCACCCAGGCCGGGCGACCGCATCAGCGCCTCGATGTCAGCGATCTCGATCGGCAGGAAGGCGGAGAGTACCTCATAGCCACTCTCGGTGATCAGGATCATGTCTTCGAGTCGGACCGACAGCTCGCCGGCTCCGTCGATCGTCATCTGCGGTTCGATGGTGTAGTACTCGGCCTGCCGCGGCGTGAACTTCCCATTGACCGGCCAGACACGCGTGACATCGGCGGTGTAGTTGCTGATGTGCGGCGCCCAGTCGAACTGGAGCAGCTCCCCGTCCAGGAATGCCCCGCGGTTCCTCGGGATGAAACCTGCCGGTGAGGCGGGCGCGTACTATTGATGATGCAACCGATCCCGCGGAACCTTACTCGACTCGCAGGCCACATCGCACTGGCAGGCTTCCCAATAACCTTGACGGCGCAACTCCCGCGTGACGCAGCGCCGGACATCCGGGCCCGCATTCCCGCCATCGAGCGCTACATCACGGAACAGATGCAGCGCAATCGGATCCCCGGGGTCGCGGTCGCGATCGTCGCGAAGGACTCGGTGATCTATGCGCGGGGATTCGGCACCGACGGTCTCGGGGGATCAATCACCGAGCGGACCGGATTCGTGCTGGGGTCGATGAGCAAGTCGGTCACTGCCTTGGCCGTGATGCAACTGGTGGAACGGAAGCTGGTGCAGTTGGACGCGCCGGTGCAGCGATATCTCCCCTGGTTTCGCGTGGCCGACGTGAGGGCGAGTGCGCGGATTACGGTCCGTCAGCTACTCCTCCAGACCAGCGGCATCCCCACCAACGCGCCACGAGCCACCGGCGCGACGCGCACACTCACCGATCAGGTGCGCGCCCTCGCCGATGTGCAGCTGCACCATCCGCCTGGCGCGGTCCACGAATACGCGAGTCCCAATTACCTGGTACTCGGCGCGTTGGTGGAGGCCGTGTCTCAGCGATCATTCGCGTCATATGTCGAGACATCGATCTTTGCGCCGCTTGGCATGCACGATAGTCACGCCAATCAGGTGACCGCGCTCGACCGCGAGAACCCTGGGCACTTGTCGAGCGGCCATGTGTACGTGTTCGGCTTTCCGGCTGCGCGTGCACTACCGCATGAGGCGGACCGGCTTCCGACTGCCGCACTGATCAGCAGCGCCGCGGATCTAGGGCGTTTTCTGGTGGCCCAGCTGCGCACGAATTCCAGCGAAGTGTTGAGCGCGGCGGGTTTCGTGCAGATGCATACCGGCGGTGCGCCGTCAGACGGTTTTTCATATGCCTTCGGCTGGCGCGATGGCACGATCGCCGGCGAGCACGCCGTACATCATGGCGGCATCGTTCCGAATTTCCGGGGCAAGATGGTCATGCTTCCTGAGCGACGCCTTGGCGTGGTGGTGCTCACCAACGTGTCGTCGCTGATTCCGTGGCCGATCGCGCCCACGAGTCATGTCATGGCCGACGGTATCGCCGCCACACTGCTCGGCGTGACTCTCCCCGTGCCGTCGGACAGGCATCGCTGGCTCTTCGGCGCCATCGCTGCCGCGGCGCTCTTGGTGACTCTCCATCAGGTGCGCGGCTTGCTCCGGATTGTGCGGAGCCGCCCTCGCGGCCGTCTTACAACGCGCGACCGATTGTCGATCGTGGCCGACCTCGCCTTCGTGGCGGCGGTGGTGTTTGGCCTTCCGAGATTGGCCGGACTGTCGTGGCAGGAGTTGCTGTCCGGGGCCCCCGACGTCGCATGGTGGCTCATCGTCGCGGCCTCTGTCAGTTTGGCTACCGCAGGCGCACGTGTGATGCGGAGCGATCGATCGCGGAGTCAGGACCTCACGGATTCGGCTTGATGCTCTCTCCCGAGACGATGTAGACCCGACCGGACCTGGGTCCGTTCACGAGACTCCACGCCGAGGTGATGAGGAAGTCGGTCGAGCCATCGCCGTCGACGTCGCCGATGCCGACGGCATCAAACCCGAGCGTCTCACCGGGCACCTTGCCTGTCAGGGTCATCAACGTCGCACCGTCCTTCCCCGACAGCACCACCACACGTCCTCCCGACCAGGCTGAGCCGTAGAACTGCCACGATCCCACCACCAGATCGTCGTGACCGTCGCCATTCACATCGCCCGTGCGGCCGGCCCCGATGCCGAATCCCTCGCCCGGCGAGGTACCGCTGGCCGTGTTGATGACCGCACCGGTCTTGCCCGAATAGACGTAGCTGCGTCCGGTCGCCGGACCACTGGCCTGATTGGCGAAGTCGGTCGCGTAAATATCGGAGGTGCCGTCCCCATCGACGTCCCCAACGACCGAAACAAACATCGCGCCCAAGGCTGCGCCGGTCGAATCTGCCTCCTCGACGAAGCGCGGAGTCTGGCCGAGGCGATCAAAGATGTAGACGCGTCCGCCCCGACCGGCGCCCGACGCACCGACGATGAAGAACTTGCCGTGTCCGCCCCCGACCGTGGACCCGAAGTTCACGCCGGCACTGTCACCCGCGAGTGTGAGTAGTCGATGACCATCGACACCGGAGAAGATGTACACCTGCCCGCTGCCCTCGCCGTTCACGGAGCTGGCGGGTGCCGACGCGATGATGTCGGCGTGCCCGTCGCCGTCGAAGTCGCCGATCCCTGATGCAGCGGCGCCGAGGTTTCCATCGATCGAATCCCCTCGCAGCGCGAGCAGCTCGCGACCGTCGTGACCGGAGAAGACGAAGACGGTGTTGATACCCGGGGCGCCAGCCACGACGTCGGGAACGCCGTCACGGTTCACATCACCCGCTGCCTCGAGGCCGATGCCGAGGACAGCGCCGGCGGGGCCCTCACGCGTCCAGAGCAGGTTACCGCCCTTGCCTGAATAGACGTACAACTTGCCCCGAGCGCCGCCGAGCGGCGGATTCTGGGTCGCCGAGATCACCACGTCGCTAATGCTATCGCCGTCGACGTCGCCGATCCCTCGGGCGATCCAGCCGAACTCATCGCCCGTTGCCTCGCCGCGCCACTCGTGAATGATGCGCACCGACTCGACGAATGGTGGATCGAACGCTGCGCGATCGGCGAAGAGGAACGCGAAGCGAGCGTCCTCGTGCAGCGGGCTGATGTCGGAACTGAAGGTCAGGCTGCTGAGATCTCGCCCCGAGCGCCGGACGGCTGGAAGCCAGGCGAAGGCAGAATCGGCCTCACCCCTGTGGGCGTACAGCATGAAGAGGGGCATCGCGACCATCCCCGATCCATTGGGGAGGGTGGTGGCGTGTTGGAGCGCATTCAGCGCGGCGTCGTCCTGGCCTTGCCCGCGCCGTGCGGCACCGAGCAGCACCCATGCGCGCGGTAGGGTTGGCTGTGTCGCGATGACACTGTCAACGAGAGTTGCCGCCTCGGCAAACTTTTCAGCGCCGATCAATCGCTGGGCCCGGTTGAGTACCGGCGCCGCGGGAGCTTGCGCACCAAGGGCAGCACCGAAGAGGCAGAGACAGAGGGACGATCGGGCAAGCGTCAGCATCGACGACACTCCTAAGCAGGCGATCGGGACGCGACAGCGGCGCCGCGTCGGCACCCCATACGTGGAAGGGCAATGCTATCGGAGTGCAGCGGCACCCTACAAGGGTGTGGGACTCCCCGAACCTGTTGCTTACAGTGCCGGCTGCTGGAATACCCAACCACGAAACGGTAGATTCCTTGGAGACACGCTGACCTCGGCGGGAGAGGGGACGACGACCATGACAGTGCCGCTCCAGGTGAACCACCAGCTCCTGGTTGCTCTTGTCCTCACTGCGTGCATGTCCGCGCCCGCGTCTCCCCCCCCGAACGCCCGCTCGCCTTCCGTCCGCGGTGCCATGGTGGCCATCCAGGGCCAGACGATTCATCTCGACTGCATCGGCTCCGGTTCGCCAACCGTGGTGCTCGAGAGCGGGGTGGGTGACTTCGCGCTGGTCTGGGCGCTGGTGCAGCCGGGTGTGGCGGCCGTCACGCGCGTGTGCAGCTACGACCGCGGCGGATACGTCTGGAGCACGCCCGGCCAGCAGCCGCGCAGTTATGCGCAGATCAATCTCGAGCTGCACGAGGCGCTGGCGAAAGCCGGGGAAACGGGCCCGTTCGTGTTGGTGGGGCAATCGTACGGTGGCCCGTTGGTCAGGCATTACGCGGAGCAGTTCACGGCTGACGTCGTGGGGATGGTGCTCGTGGATGCGCTGCACGAGGACCAGCGGATCGACATCGGCGGGCAGGTCGTCCGACTCCGTGAGATGGCGAAGGGGCGGACCATGCCCGCCCCGAAGGTGAGTCCGGACCTGGCGCTGGCCGACAGCTTCCCGCTCCGTCCGGCGCCAACCGATACCGGCTCACTCGAGGCACCGCTCGACCGGCTGCCTCCCGAAGCGCAGCAGGCCTGGCGATGGGCCTCAGCGCAGCCGATCCTCCGCGCCGCGGCCGGCGCCGAGATGGATTGGTCGCCCGAAGACCTGGCTCGGCTCCACGCGGGTCGCCTGCACAACCGACGCACTCTCGGTGATCTTCCGCTGATCGTGCTCAGTCGGAGCGCCGTTGCCAGCGACTCGCTTGACGCGGAACGGCAGCGATTGCAGGCCGACCTCGTGTCGCTCTCGAGTCGAGGACACCTCACAATCGCCCCGCATGCGGGCCACAACATCCATCTGGAGGATCCGGAGCTCGTGGTCAGTGCGATCCGGGAGGTCGTCGAAGCCGCCAGAGGCATGGTGAACGGGACACCCTAAGGGATGGCCGTCACCCGCCACACGGTGTTGCCGACATCGTCGGCCACCAGGAGTGCGCCGTGCGCGCCGACCGCCACACCCACCGGACGGCCCCACGCCTCTCCTCTGTCATTCACAAAGCCGTCGAGGACGGTGACGGGGTCACCGGCCGGCTTCCCATGCATGAACGGCACGAAGATCACGTCGTACCCGCTCCGTGGGTCACGATTCCATGACCCGTGTTGCCCGACGAACATTCCCTCCCGGAAGGGAGCTGGGAGCGCTTCACCCGTCGAGTACGCGAGTCCGAGCGACGCGGTGTGGGCCCCAAGCGCATAGTCGGGCGCGATCGCGGTGGCGACCGCAGCCGGATTGGCGGGCTCGGGTCGCGGATCGACGTGGTCGCCGTAGTAGCTCCAGGGCCAGCCATAGAAGGCGCCGTCCTGCACCGACGTGAGGTAGTCTGGCACCAGGTCGCCGCCGAATTCGTCACGCTCGTTCACGACCGTCCACAGCTTGCTGCCCTCCGGCTCCCAGGCCATCCCCACCGGATTGCGCAGGCCTGAGGCAAAGATCCGATGCGCGCCGGTGGCCAGATCGAGCACCCAAATCGCCGCGCGGTCGACTTCTTTTTCGAGTCCGTGCTCGCCGACATTGCTATTGGAACCCACCGTGATATAGAGCTGCTGACCATCCGGCGAGGCAAGGAGATTCTTGGTCCAGTGATGATTGATCGGGCCACCGGGCAAGTCCAGGACATGGGTGGCCGCTGCGGTGATGATGGTGTCACCGGTGACATAGGGGAACGAGACGAGTGCATCGGAGTTGGCCACGAA
This sequence comes from Gemmatimonadota bacterium, assembly GCA_039933845.1. Lineage (GTDB taxonomy): Bacteria > Gemmatimonadota > Gemmatimonadetes > Gemmatimonadales > GWC2-71-9 > Palsa-1233. The sequence goes on along the minus strand of JBDTNH010000001.1, from coordinate 74,836 downwards.
GAGACGCGATCCGACGAGCGCCATCCCGAACGGCGATGTGAGGCCGTCGAGCAACACGGTACGCGTGTCGACCCGTCCGTCGCCGTCTCGGTCGCGCAGGAGCGTGATCCGGTTGGCCGACGGTACCGCGGCACCTGCCTTCTTCTGGTACAGCTTGAAGAACCACGCCTTGATCCCGCTCGTCTTCTCGCCCGGTCCGTTCGTCTCGGCAACGAGGACATCGCCGTTGGGCAGGACATACAGCCAGCGCGGATGATCGAATCCCGTCGCAAATGCCGCCACCGACCAACCGCGGGCTGCGGTGGGTGCCATGCCGGTGGGCCACCCCTTCGCCGGTGCCACATTGACCATCGGGATGAGTGACCGATCTGGTTTGGGCAACTGCGGGTTTGGGCCGATGCCCGCGGACAATGGGAGCCGCGCACTGGATGCGCAGGCAGCGAGCATCAGGGCCAGGAACGAGACAGGCAGTACCGAGTGGCAGGATCGCATGGGTCGCCGGAGCAATGGGAAGACCAGGGTGGTTGCGGGTGAGGACGCGCGACCGGCGGACGTTGGCACGCGTCCTGGCTTCAAACTTGGCCACGTCGGGCCATCGCGGGTGCATCCGGTCCGCCTTAGGTTCATGAGAGAGTTCCCTCCCCGACCAGGCAGGCGCATTCCCGATGGAGTCCCAGACCGCCCTCACCGATGCCCAGGTCACCACCCTGCTCGAGGCCATGCGAGCCGGCGACGCCGCCGCCGCTGAGCGGCTGTTGCCCATCGTCTACGAGGTGCTCCACGGGATTGCAGCGCGACTGATGCGCGGGGAACGCGACGACCACACCCTGCAGCCCACGATCCTCCTGCATGACGCCTGGGCCCGCTTGACCGCCGAGCGCAACTCGCCGTGGAAGGATCGTCGCCACTTCATGGCGCTCGCGGCCCGCGCCATGCGCCGGCAACTGATCGACCACGCGCGTGCCCGGCGCGCCGGCAAGCGGCGCGCCGATCTCGGGATGAGTCTGGCCGAAGATTTGTACGCCCGCACCGGGCCGGATGTCGTTGACCTGATCGCGCTCGATGATGCCTTGCAGGCACTGGCGGCCGTGGATGACCGCGCCCACCGCGTGGTGGAGTTGCGCTTTTTCGGGGCCCTCGAGTGGCCCGAAGTCGCCGACGTACTCGGCGCGTCGGAACGCACGGTCAAACGCGACTGGCAATTCGCGCAGGCGTGGCTCCGCCGCTGGATGGATGGCTCCATGACTTCACCCGATGGCCCGGCTGGCGAGAAAATGCCGCCTCTTCCTCAATGACCACAGACTCCTTCTGGGCCCAGGTGCGCGTCACCTTCGAGGCCGGACTCGATGCCGACCCTGGCCAAGTCGAGGCGGCGCTGCGCGCCGCGAGCGGCGGCGACGAGCGCGTCCTGAATGAGGCACGGGCCATGCTGGCGCTCGAGCCAAACGGTTTTCTCGACCAAGGGCTCGAGCTCCCTGCCGATCCCGACCTCTTCCGTCCCACCCTTGGCCCCGGTACGACGATCGATCGCTACCGGATTGTCGGCCTGATCGGTCGCGGCGGCATGGGGGAAGTGTATGAGGCGGTCCGCACCGGAGTGGATTTCGAGCGCCGCGTGGCGCTCAAGGTCTTGCGCGCCGGTATCGTCTCCCCCGACTTGGTGCGCCGGTTCGAGCAGGAGCGGCGGATTCTGGCTGGGCTCGAGCACCAGAACATCGCCGCGCTGACTGACGGGGGACTCCTGTCGGATGGCCGGCCGTACCTGGTGATGGAGTTCGTGAATGGGTCACGGATCACGACGTGGTGCGTCGAGCACCATCTGGACCTGGCCGCCCGCCTCGCGCTGTTTACCCAGGTGTGTGAAGCGGTGGGTCGTGCGCACCGGCACCTGGTTGTGCATCGCGACATCAAGCCCGGCAATGTGATGGTCACTGCCGACGGCACCGTGAAGTTGCTCGATTTCGGCATTGCCAAGGTGATCGATGCCGACCGCAGTGACGCGGGTGAGGCGGCCTCCCGGACCGGGACGCTTGGACTGACGCCCGAATACGCCGCCCCTGAACAGCTCGCCGGTGCGGCCGTCACCACGGCGACCGATATCTACGCGCTGGGCCTGCTGCTCTTCGAACTCCTCACCGACCGACGGCCGTTCGCGGGCGAAGCGCGTTCACTACCGGAACTCACGCGATTGGTACTCACGACCGATCCGCCGCTGGCAAGCAGTGTTGCGAAGCCCGAGCTGGCGCGGTTGCTACGCGGCGACCTTGACGCCATCGTCCGAAAGGCATTGCGGCAGGATCCGGTGGACCGCTATCAGGGCGCGGACCGAATGGTCGACGACGTGAATCGGCACGTGGCTGGCCTCCCAGTCGAGGCGATGCGCGGACATCGTGGCTATCGGTCGGCCAAGTTCGTCGGGCGGCACCGCGTGGCGCTGGCGGGCGCCGCGCTGTTGGCGGCGGTGGTGCTGACCGGTGCGGCTTCGACCTGGCGCGAGTCTCGGCGGACTCGGGTGCAGAAATCCCGCGCCGAAGCGACGACCCGGTTTCTCACCGAAATGCTCTCCTCGGTCGATCCCGCGGCGGCGGGCAAGGAAGTGCCGATGGTCGAGGTACTCGACAGCGCGGCGGTGCGGATCCGTGTCGACACGCTGCTCGATCCGGAAGTCGAGGCCTCGCTGCAATCGGCGATCGGCGCGAGCTATCGCGCGCTCGGAAAGTACCAGCTCGCCGAGCCACACCTCAGGCGCGCGCTCGCCCTGCGACTGCGACATGCCGACGACCCACTCGCCACCGCTTGGGCACATCGGGAGCTGGGCGAGCTCTTTGACGCGCGCGGTGAATACGCGGCGGCGGATTCGGAGTACGCACGCGGGATGGCGCTGCTACCGGTTCGCGGCGATTCGGCTACCGAGGTGGTGGCGACGGACCTGTTGGAACAGCGGGCGCGGATGCAGTCGATGGCCGGCAACCTGCCAACCGCCGATAGCATGCTGGACGAGGTGGTTGCTCGACTCCGTCGGGTCCATGGTGACAGTTCCCTCCCGGTGGCCACCGCCCTCAGCCAGCTCGGTGTGACTCTCGCGCAGGAGCACCACTTCGAGCGCGCCGAGTCGGTGACGCGGACCTCCCTCGCGATCTACCGCCATGAGCTGCCACCAACGCATCCAGACGTCGGCAAGGCGGTGGGCCGGCTGGCCACCATCCTCGAGCAGACGGGACGTCCGGTTCCGGCTGACACCGCCTACCGTGAGTCGCTCCACATTCTGGACGCCGCGATGGGGGCCAGCCATCCGGATGTGGCGTGGATTCGTGTGAACTATGCCGGCTTCCTGATCGACAACGAGCATTGGGATGCCGCGATCGCCGAGGCCGACACGATCTTGTCCAATCGGGGCAAGGGCATCCCTGACACCCATCCTGGGGTGGCGCTGGCGCTCCAGGTGCGCGGGATGGCACTCGCCGGCAAGGGAGAACATGCGGCGGCAGTGCGCGCGCTGCGAGAATCGCTCGCGCTTCGACGCGCAGGATTCCCTGCAGGGCATTGGGCCATCGGGAGCAGCGAGAGCCTGCTGGGTGCGGAGTTGATGGCGAGCGACGCGCGTTCTGAGGGGCTGCAGCTCCTCCACGACGGATGTCGCCTGTTGACCAAGGCGCTTGGGCCCGATCACCCGATGGCGACGAAGGCGGTGGGGCGACTGGTGGCGGTGGGGGAACCGCACCCAGTCTGCGAATGACGTGACCGGTCAGCCGCCGCGGGTCAGAAGCCGAGGAACGGCAATCTCACACCGAAGGTGAAGTGGATGTCATGCTGCTTCTCTTCCGATGTCTGGCTGCCCTCCGCGCTGAACTTGGCGGTGTAGAGGTAGTCGTCAACGCCGGCGGTCAGGGCGACCAGCCGCCCCAGCCGGAAACCCGCCCGCGCGCCAACCACGCCACCGACGTCGGTTCCGCCAGTCAGTCCCGCCAGCTCCGCGGCGCCCCCGACCTTGAGCGTGTGCTTGACGGCCCCAACGCCACCGCTCACACCGATCCACACCGGACTGGTGCGGGGGATCAGGTAGAACGTCAGTTTGCCGCTTCCGGTGAGGGTGGTGACATCCTGGTTGAAATCGGAAGTGGATTCCTGGAGATCGAGCGAACCCGGGGAGTAGCCGACATCGGCCTCGAGCGACACCCGCGAACCGAAGCCGATGCCAAGCCTGCCACCTACCACCAGGCCGATCGACAGCTTGGTGACCTCGGTCTCCCCGCCGTTCTGGTAGTTGAACAGGTCCGCCGTGGGAACCAGCACACCGAAGTAGGGTGACAGCGAGATCCCCTTGCCGGGGTCGGGAGTCCCCGTCTGGGCTGTGAGCGGGGCGGCAAGAGCCAGCGTGGTCCACGAGGCGAGCACGATCCGGAGCACATTGCGCATTTGGTGCCTTTGGGAAGGAGGGCACGACCGATAAGGGATGGCTGCCCGCTGAGGGCGCAGAGAGTATACCTCGCGGTACCGCACCCTGCGCGACCAGGGGTTCGCGATCGGGTTGTGGGGGGTATTTTTCCGCCATTCACACTTCACACGGTTCAGGTCTCTCATGCGGATCCTCCTTGGATTGTTCTGGGCGCTCGTGGGTGGAGTCATGGGTTTTGTGGTGGGCGCCGGAGGGGCCGCAGCGTACGCAAGTGCTGCGAACATGAGCGAGCGCGAGGGTGCGCGCGGGTACTTCGTGGTCGCGTTCGGGTTGGTGGGCGCGATCGTCGGAATTATCACGGCGATCGTGCGCTACGGTCGCTCGGCGCCCAAGGGACAGGGTGCCGCGTACACGGGATCGGGCGTGGCCGGCATTGTCGGCCTTGCTGCGGTCATCGTCCTGTCCGTGTGGGCCTATATGCAGTTGATCGAAAAGCCACTTGAATACGGCAACGCCCAGGCCAATCTCGAGATGGAGTTTCGCGTCAGCACCGCGGACATCTCCACGACTGCTACGGGAGACTGGCTCAACGTGGAGGTGCAGACCGCGAAAAATCGACCGGTGGGGGATGTCGGCTGGTCGTCGCGTCGCGTCGAAGGTGACCGCACGATCGTGCCCGTCGTGCAGGGGCCGCTCTATCGGGCCGGCAGTCGCATGATCGTGGTGAGCATCGGAGACCAGCAGGTCGAGTCGTTCATGCCGCCCATGAAGCGCACGCCCGATCCGAAGGCCGATTGGAGCGAATGGTACCGGCCCCGTAGCGTTGAGCCGCCGTACGGCGTCACCCCTACGGCGCCACTCAAGGCTGTGCTGGAACTTCGGTACCGGGTGCGCGCGTGGGGTGAGTAGGGTGAGGAGTTGCGGGCACCAAGAGTCAGGGGACCTTGCTCAGAACATCCGGTCGAATTTGAGGAACGGGATCAACAGCCCGAAGGCGAGGATGACGACACCGTCGACGCCGAAGATCACGCGGTTGAGTATGGTGCCGGGGTAGCGACCGGAGAGCGCCAGGAACGCGAGGATCACGATCACGATCGCATAGAGTGGCACCAGTTGATCGATCCAGTACCAGTGGATGCCTCGCGTCAGGTATCCGTACCATTCCTGGACCCAGTACACGAGAATCGCGGCCCCTATCGCGAGATTGACGAGCGGCACGAGGGGTGGTCCCCCGGGACGGCGCCACGTGATGAGGCCGACCGCGGCATGGATGGCCACTGTCAGCCAGATCGTCACCACGATCATTTGGTTGCTCACGTTCCATCCGGGTCGAGGGAATCATGGTCGTGCGCTTGCCCGACAGGCTCGTCGGCGTAGCTTGGATAGTGGCGGTCGTCGGGCTCGTGCGTCAAGGCGGCAGTGCCCATCACGCCCACCGCGTCACATGTGTGAGGAACCTTTGGGAACACTCCGAGACACGCTTCACACCCTGGGACGTCACCTCTTTCCGCGTCGGTACGATGTTCGCGGTTTCCGGGTGACCGTTGAGAATACGCGGCCGGAGATCGAGACTTCCGCGGTTCTCAGTCGGCTTGGGCTCGCGATGGACCTGATCGATCGATACACGCCGCACTACGGCCGCCATCTCCGGCGAGATTTCGCCGGCATCCTCGTGACACGGTATGCCTGCCGCGGGGCGTACTTCCCGGCATCACGAACGTGCCTCGTGGAACTCACCTTTTGCGTGAACCCCGAGATCGCATTGGCACAGGTCGCGTCCACCATCCTGCACGAGGGAATGCATGCTCGGCTTCACGCGCTCGGGTCCGAGATGGCATTTGCCGATCGTGCGCGGGAAGAGCGTTTCTGCCGACGCGCCGAAATCGAGTTCGGCAAGCTGGTCCCGGGTGGGGAGTCTGTCGTGCAACGAGCGATGGATGCTCTGGCCCTCACGGATGAGGACGTGGCACCGCGTATCGATCGGGATCTCGCGGCGGAGAGAATTGCGCTGGCGGATGGCGCCTAGCCGCCCGTTGCACCAGAATACAGAGGCATCACGCGACACTACCATCAGGAGATCTCCATGGCAAAGGTTACCGGCATTGGCGGCGTCTTCTTCAAGAGCAAGGACGATAGCAAGGCGCTGGCGGCGTGGTACCAAGAGCACCTCGGGTTACCTCTCGAGGCTTTCGGCGGGGCAATCTTGAAGTGGCCGGATGACACGGCCGATGATGGCGGGCTCACGGTCTGGAGTCTCGCCGCCAAGGAGAGCAAGTGGTTCAGCCCGAGCGAGTCGTCGTTCATGATCAACTATCGGGTCGATAATCTCAGCGAGCTACTCGCGCAGCTACGCGACGCCGGAGTGGAGGTCGTGAGCGGACCGGAGTCACACGAGAACGGCAAGTTCGCCTGGATCATGGATCCGGAGGGCAACAAGGTCGAGCTCTGGGAACCGATGGCATGGGACGACAAGAACAAGGACGCGTAGTTCGTGCCAGACATCCAACCTCGCATGCCGCATCTTCGTCCCAGTCACCCCGCCGACGACATCGCCCTCGCGGCGGTCATCCGCACCGTGATGACGTCGTACGGTGCAGTGGGTCCAGGCTTCTCGATCGAGGACGCCGAGGTGGACCAGATGCACGAGACGTACACGGCGCCGCGGTCGCTGCTCCTTGTTGTCGATGACGGTACGGGGCAGCCGATCGGCTGTGGTGGGATCGCGCCGCTCGAGGGCGGCGACCCGGACACCTGCGAACTCAAGAAGATGTACTTCCTGCCCGAGGCGCGCGGACTCGGATTGGGCCGCGAGCTGATGACCGCACTCGAGGCCGCCGCGCGCGACCGTGGGTTTCGAACGATCTACCTAGAGACGCTCGACACGATGCGTGAAGCGGCGAGGTTGTACGAGCGGATGCAATACGTGCCTCTGCCGGGCCCGATGGGTAACACCGGTCACAGTCGCTGCAACCACTTCTACGGCAAGGAGCTGTAGGCGGGGGTCAGCCAGCTTCGCTCACTGGCCGCTCACTTGCGGTGTGTCGCGGTCAGCTCGGAGCGTCCGGTTTCGTGGTGGAGGCGATCCAGCGCCGCGCCGACCTCGCGGGTCCGCTGGTCCGCGCGGCCCTTTGAGTCCTGCAGCGTCTGGTAGGCTTCGAGCAGCATCCCCTCCGCAGCCGAGTACTTCCGCTCCGCCAGCAGACATTCGCCGACGGCCCCGACTGCGCTCGCGATCAGCCAATGCCCGGGCGAGTACGCCAGCCTGCGCAATCGGAGACTCTCCCTTAGCGCCGCCTCCGCTTCACGGCTCCGGCCGGTGGCCAACAGACTCCGGCCGTAGACGTGCAGGGCGCTGGAAATCATCGGATGGGTCTCGGGGAGCGTCCGACCGCGTTCCGCCAGCACGGCGCGCGCTTCGACCAAGGCGCGCGGAAAATCACCGGACAGCCGGAGCATATCGGCATAGCTGTAGTGGGTCCACGCCACCTCCGGATGATGACGGCCGAGCAGACGGATCCGTTGTGCCATGGCTTGCTGGAATAGGGTGTCGGCGGCGCGGTAGTCGCCAGTGATGGTGTAGGCGTTCGCCAGTGTGTTCAGGGCGGTGGCCACGTCGGGATGCTCCGGTCCGCGCGCGCGACGCATCAGGCCGAGCGCCTCGCGGTGAAGAGGGATGGCCTCCGACCAACGATGTTGCTGTCCCAGGGCGACCCCCAGATTGTTGAGTGTGCCAGCGATTTCCTCGGGCTGGTCAACATCCACTCGATGGCGGACGGCGACCGCCTCCCGGAGCGTCCGTTCTGCAGAGGTAAAGTCCCCCTTGTCGAGCAACAGCGACCCGTAGCCATCCAGGTCGGTGCCGAGTCTGAGGGAATCGGCCGGCGCCTGGCGCGCCAGCGTGAGTGCCTCGGTGAACAGTGATTCTGCGGAAGCGATCCGGCCGCGCTCGGCGTCGAGGGTGGCCAGGTTGTGCAGGGCGTCGAGCAGACCGGTTCTCGAGCCATCATGCCGCGAGCGCTCGAGCGCCAGCGCCGGCCGCAAGGCGCTGTCGGCCTCGTCGTATCGACCAAGGCCGAGATAGGTGCGGCCGATGCTCGACAGGACACCGGCAAGAATCGCAGGTTCAGCTGCGAGCTCGACGATCGCGTGCTCACGCGCCGTGGCCAACGCTTGGGCCACCGTGACATCCTTCCCCTCGGTGCGTGGATCTGCGGCGCGGAAGGTCTCCTCCATGAACTGACCGACGCGCGTCGCCTTTGCCGCCTCGAGCCTGGCACGATCGCGTTCCCGATCGGCGACACGCGCTTGCCAGGTGGTCGCGATGAGCCCTGACAACAGGGCGACGGTTGCCATCAGCAGCGCGGCTGATGTCAGTCGGTTGCGACGCACATACTTGATGGTGCGATAGCGAAGCGAATCCGGTTGTGCTGACACCGGCAGGTTGGCCAGCCAGCGGCGAAGATCATCGCTGAACTGTTCGGCCGAGGAATATCGACGATCCGGTTCCTGACGCAACGCCATGGCCACGATCCGCTCCACATCGCCAGACACGGTGCGCTGGAGCGCGGCGAGTGATCGTTCGCCGCGGGTCGCCGTCACCGCGTCGACCAGGACCGATGTCAACGATGGCGCCTCATGTCCAAGCACCGTGCGGCGCCATTCGTCCGACGGCCGCCCCGTGGCTGGAAACGGGACACGACCCGAGAGCAGCTCGAAACCCACCACGCCGAGGGCATAGACGTCGGCGGCGGTCGACACCGGCTCTCCGCGCAATAACTCGGGGGCGAGATACACGGGAGTGCCGGGCGTCGATCCGGGACGGGTGGCCGCTTCGTCGGCCGACTCGGTATCGTCGAGCACCTTGGCGATGCCGAAGTCGAGCAACTTGACCGTACCATCGGGGGTCACGAGGATGTTCCCGGGCTTGAGATCCCGATGCACCACGAGGGCGCGGTGCGCGTGTTGTACTGCACCACAGACCTGTCGGAAGAGTTCGAGCCTTGCGCGCACGGTGAGATGGCGCGCATCCGACCAGGTGGTGATCGGCTCGCCGGCCACCAACTCCATCACGAACCACGGGGTACCCTCTGCCGTCACGCCACCGTCCAGGAGCGTCGCAATGTTGCGGTGCTGAAGGCGAGCGAGCAGTTGGCGCTCGCGCCGAAAGCGCTGGCGCGCGGCGGCGGAGTCCAGCGCAGCACGCACCACCTTGAGCGCGGCGCGCTGCTCGAACTCGCCATCGACTCGGACCGCTTCCCACACGGTGCCCATCCCCCCCCTGGCAATCTCGCGCACCAGCGACCATGCGCCGAATCGGTGGCCCGCGGCGAGACTGGACACCGCAAGATCGGCGGGGAGGAGTGCATGGGCGGGCGCATCGAAAAGTGGATCGACCTCCGGCAGCGTCTCGAGCAGCCGCTCAAGTTCCTGCCGCAACCCTGCGTCAGCGGCCGGAAGCTGGTCGAGCCAGGCCACACGGTCCTTGACCGCTACTCCCTGCGATTCCTCGAGCAGGTCACTCAGGCGTTGCCAAATGGTGGCGGGGAAGTCGTGATCGGTCATTGACTGTTCACGCGTGTCGCAGACTGGTCACGGCTCACTCGCCGACTCGGCCAAGGCCCGGTGCAGCCAGGCGCGAGCCGCAGTCCATTCTCGCTTCACCGTGGCGGGGGAGATCTGGAGAATGTCGGCCACCTCGTTGACTTCCAGGTCGGCAAACCACCGCAACTCGACCACCCGTGCCTGGCGGGGTGCGATCTGGGCCAGTCGATCGACTGCCTCATCGACGGCGAGCAGGAGGTCAAGCCGCGTCTCCTCGCTCTGCATGGCGTCGTCGAGCGTGATGGCCCGCCGGGGTCGTTTGCCGGCGCGACGCGCTCGAGCTTGGTCGACAAGGACCCGGCGCATCGCCTGTGCCGCGATACCGAAGAAATGGCCTCGATTGATCAGGGGGGTGCGTTGGTCGATGAGTCGGAGCCAGGCTTCGTGGATCAGCGCCGTGGGTTCCATCGTGACCGAGTCGTTCTCGCGCCTGAGATGACTGCGGGCGAGTGCGCGCATCTCACCATAGACGTGGTGATACAGGCGGTCGGCGGCCGCCGGGTCGCCGCCAGTGGCCAACTCCAGAAGAGTGGTGATGTCAGGCGTGGGTCCGGGCTCGGCCATCGAAGCTCCCACCAAGATTTCCGACTGGCAGGCAAACCGGTTGTGGGACGAGCGATGCCCCGATCGGTGCGAGGTACCGAAGGATCTTCTCAATATGCGCTCGATCGCCGACTTCGGTAAGACTGGCTGTCCCGATTCGGGCGGATCCGCGCATCGCAGCGCCCGGGACCTGCCTGCCGGCTGAGCCCTGGACCCAGGAAATTCCGCGTGACTTCAGTAGACCCTTCAAGCGAGCTACCATGTCCCGCACCCGGCACCACGGCACCATCCCGACGATGCTCATCCTGCTCGCCCTCTCGGCCAGTTGCGGCAAGTCGACGGCCGGTCCTTCCGGCCCGGTACCGGTAGACAAGGTGACGGTCACGCCCGCGGGACCGGTTTCGCTCCCCGTGGGGGCGACCCGCCAACTGGTTGCGCTGGCAACCAGCTCAGCCGGCGCGACGCTCTCGGGCAAGACCTTCATCTGGTCATCCTCCGATCAGGCCGTTGCCATGGTGGGATCCGATGGACTCGTAACCGCGCTGAGCCCCGGCGGACCGGTGAGCATGACGGCCACTAGCGAAGGCAAGTCCGCCAGTGTCGTGGTCACGGTCACACCGCCAGCGATCGCCACCATAATGGTGACGCCGCCAACGTCCCTCCTCGCGGTGAACGGTACCGTGGCCTTGACCGCGACCGCCAGGAGCACTGCTGGCACGCTGCTCACCGGACGCTCGATCACCTGGGCATCCTCGGCCACGGCCATCGCCTCCGTGGGAGTGAATGGCCTCGTCACCGCCGGCACGGTCGGGGGCACGGTCACCATCTCGGCGACGAGCGAGGGAGTCACCGGAACCGCGAGCATCACGGTTGCCCTGCCGAGCTTCAACACGGCGTGGATGTGGCGGCAACGCGTGACGGTCTCCGCTGGGACAGCGAGCGTCCCGGCCGACTATTCGGTGGCGGTGCCGGTGAATCATGCGGCGATGGTGGGGGCGGGGCGAGCGCTTGCTTCCGGCAATGACTTGCGCGTCGCCCACTGGACCGGGACGCAATGGGTCGAGCTCGACCGGGTGCTCGATAAAGGCTCAGTCTGGAACTCAGGGGCGACGACGATCTGGTTCAAGACTCAGGCGGCGATCAATGCCAACACTTCGGACATGACGTATTACGTCTATTATGGCAATCCAGTCGCCGCGGCTGCCCCCGCGAATGCCGGCAACGTCTTTCTCTTTGTCGAGGACTTCGAGTCAGGCACTCTCGACAAATGGCTGGTCAGTGGCGGCTCCCTCTGGAACATCAACCATACCCGAGCTCACGGCGGTTCGGCCTCGGTCAGCTATCCGGCCCAGGGTGCGGCAGGGTCCAACATCATCGCGAAGGCTCTGGACGTTGCCGACGTCTATGTCGACGCTTGGTGGAATATCAACGGAAGTTCGACGCTCTGGAACGTGGCGCAGGGCCTTCGCCAGGCGAGCGGCGCCTCCAATAGATACTACTCTCTGCTCTGCCTCTGTCTCGGCCCCTCGGTGGGCTGGAACATCGCGAGGTACCACAACGGCGTGTACACCGATATTGCGTCGCCCGGCGGGAACCCGGTCCCGAACAGCTGGATGCGGATCGGCACCGCGATGGCGGGAACGACGTACCGCGTCTTCGTCAACGGGGCCGCCGTGCGGGAAGCCGCATCGCTCACCGAGTTGACGTCGGGGAGCATCGGCTTCTACAAGTATGTGGTGCCCGCTGGGCTGCAGATCTGGATCGACGACGTGATCGCGCGACGGTACGTCTTTCCCGAGCCGACGGCGGTGGCCGGAACAGAGGAGGCCGCTCCCTAGCGCGCGCCGGGCCGCATTGGGGGGGGGAGGAGTATGGGCGACAATCCGACTGCTGGCTGGGTTGAATCCTCCTCATGCAGCGCGCCCGATGACCAATGCCGCAGATCGACCACCGAGGCTCTGCGACAACAGCAGGGCCGCCGGCCGGAGCAACGCCTCCGGCTCCAGCACAATGCGACGCGATCCCAAGGCCGGATCGACCTGGGTCGTGGTCAAAGTCATCGGAATCACACCATCGCCCATGGCCAGCACGGCCGCGATCAGTTCCACTGCACCGCTCGCTCCCAGACAATGGCCGAGGAGTGGCTTGAGTGAGCTCGCCGGGACATCGACCAAATCACCGTCGAGTCCGCAACATTCCGCAGCATCGTTGAGACGTGTCCCGGTGCCATGTGCCTTGATCCAGCCGATTCGGCGAGGGTCCGTGTCGACCAGAGCCGACCGGGTGGCGCGACGTATCCCCCCCCCTAATGCATCGGGAGCCGTCATCGAGCCATCTTCGCCACTGACGCCGGTGCCCTCGAGTATGGCGAGCGGTACGGCGCCACGCCGACGCGCATGAGCCGCCGCCTCGAGCACCACCACTCCCGCCCCTTCGCCGAGCATCGTGCCGCACCGCGACACGTCGAACGGTCGACAGGGTGCGTCTCCTGAGGGGGGCGCGAGAATGCCTGCGGTCCGGAAGGCCGCGATGATCTCCGGATCGAGAGGCGCATCTGCCCCTCCAGCGATCACCACCTCTGCCAGACCCGAACAGATCTTTGCCCACCCTTCGGCGATGGCCATCGCACCGGAGGTGCTCCCCGCCGACAAGGCGAAGACCGCGCCGTGCGCCCCGATCTCCTGCGCGAACTGCGCTCCCCCGGCGCCGAACATCATGCGCACCAAGTGGCGCGGCGATACTTTCGCCGGGAAGCCGTCCCGGACCCGCTCGCGTTCGATCGCGAGCAGGTCACTCATCGGACCTAGCGAGGAACCCTCGATGACTGCGATCCGATCCGGGTCGAGCGTCGCGCGGGCGAGGTCGGCGTGTTGCCAGGCCTCCCGGGCCGCGACGACAAAGAACTGACCACTTCGATCGAGTCGACCGGTGGCGCGGTCCACCATCGGGTCGGGCGCCCTGGCGACCCACTGACCACCGAGGATGGAGTCGGCTGAAGCGGGTGGTGTCCGCTGCGTGAGCGCCGCGCGGAGCGCCGCGGCCCCCACGCCCGCAGCGGTGTGCGCCCCGAGCCCCGTGATCCATACCTCAGCGGAGGTTGGCACGACCAGCCTCCCGTGTCATCGCCGCGAGGCGCTCATTGAGTCGGCGGACCGCCACCCGGGCAGCTCCATGGCGGTGTGACGCCATCTCCCCAAGGGTCGCCAAGTCGGGAGCCGCATCATCCTGGCTATGGACCCGATACCAGCCGCTCGTCTGTGCGAGGTAGGAGCGCACCATCCCCCGGGCCGGCGGTGGGGCCGCGTCGGTGAATGCAATCCGCACGGTATCGCCCCGCTCGAGATCGAGGTATCGACCATCCTTCGCCAGCAAGGGAGCGAGCGCATCACGAACCGTTGGGATGCTAGCGGTGACCGGGGACAGTATCCGCGCGATTGCAGGTGCACCCGTCACGGCCGCGAGGACGACCTGATCGATGTTCCACATTGCGGGTGCCGATTCGAGTCGGACCCGCACGATCCCGACCGGGGTTCCACGTAGGTCAAGCCGAAGCGTCTGGCGCTTGGCGACCTCGGGGCCGGCCTCCCACATCTCGCCGGCCGGCCGCCAGGCCGCGCCATCCCAAATCGACGCCTGCAGGAACCCCTCCTCATGTTGCGCCTTCGCCATCGGGCGCGAGGCGGCGGCCGAGGTGCTGGTGTCATACCATGCGCGGGTGGCTCGCCCGGAGGCGCGCACCAGTTCGCCCATCAGGTAGGCCGCCCAGGCGGTGTTTTGCCCCTCGACCACCAGCTCGGCCTGATCCATTCCGGCGGGTCGACGGAAGGTCATTTCGAGGCCATCGCGCAGGTGCGCCGGGTTCTCGGGGTCGCGACCGTCGAGGCGGGACTCCCAGGCATACTGATCGGCCGCGCGAACCTGTTGGAGTGCATCCCGTCCCAACTGATCGCGTGCGGTGATCGGGGCGACGGGCTGACCAACGAGGTGAAACGTCCCGTTCGCCAGGGCATCCGGAACGGCCTCGGTCCCGACCGGGTGGTCGACCGCGAGGACGTGGAACGCATCGACGTGTTCGGTCTCGTCGGCTTCATCGGTCATCAGGAAACGCAGCGTGTCATGCACCGGACGGACATGGAGGAGGTTGTCGAGATCGGTGCGGGCAAGCGCCGGGGTGATTGCGCCACCGAAGGTACCGGAATCGAGTCGATATCCTCTGCCGTCCCAACTGTAAATGAGCGGGCAGCTGACATTCCCATTGGAGTCACCGAGGAGACCACCACCCGAGTACCCAAAGCTGTCCTCACTCGCAAGGGCAACCATGCCCACTATTCCCAGTGCCAGAACGCCCATCAGGATGGTTCCACCGGCGTTGAACTGGCGCGTCTTCACGGTGGTAATGGACATGGTCGGTATGCCGATTTGACGACCGCCCAGATCGACGCGCTCGCCGATCAGGGAATCATTGCGGATCATCACGTGCACGAGATGCCAGACACCCCCATCTGCAGTCTTCACTTCATATTCTCTCCCGGCCCCGACTGATTTTTCGGGCTGGGGCATCGGACTGGCCTGCCACGAGGTACACCCCGTGGTCTCCAGAACGAAGAGCAAGCCGGTGGAGAGCAGCAGTACACGTGCGCGGGCACCAGGGAGTCGGGACATAGCTCATGCTCCTGTCGGTGAGGGGCTGGTTACGCGTCTGAAGGGTAGGACGCGGCAGTCAAGACGCCGTCAAGCAGGGTCTCCGATTCGGCCGTATACTTGGCCCATCAGTAGCGTGGCAGGGTCCTCAGCCGAGGTCGTCGATGCCAGATCTCCTGGACGGGCTGGCCGCGGCGTTGGCTCCCCGGTATCTGGTCGAACGGGAGCTTGCCGCTGGCGGGATGGGGCGTGTCTTCCTCGGACACGACCCTATCCTGGGACGCGCGGTCGCGATCAAGGTGTTGCCGCCCGAACACGCCAACGCTGTCGCGGTCGAGCGCTTCCTGCGCGAGGCTCGCCTGCTTGCCAAGCTCGCCCACCCGAACATCGTCCCCATTCTCGACGCCCAGCATCGGGGTGACTTGCTGTGGTTCGTGATGCCACTCATCCGCGGCGATACCCTCGCCACTCGGCTCCTCAAGGGATCCATGCCGTGGCGCGAGGTCCGGCGGCTCGGGCTCGATGTGCTCTCAGCGCTGGCACACGCGCACGCCCAAGGAGTGATCCATCGCGACGTCAAGCCGTCGAACATCTTTCTCGAGGACGGCCGCGCCGTGCTCGCGGACTTTGGCGTGGCGCTTCTCGACACGGGCGGTGACGACACGCTGACCAGCACCAATGAGGTGGTCGGCACGGCACGGTACATGGCGCCGGAGCAGCGGATCGGGGAAGAAGCGACCCCGCAGAGTGACATCTATTCCGTGGGAATCACCTTGTTCGAAGCGGCGACCGGTCGTCGGTGGACTCCGCACTCGGTCAAGGGTGCCTGGCGCACAGTTCCTCGGATCATCCGCGGTCCGATCCGTCGCGCGGTCGCCTATCAACCCGCCGAGCGCTGGCCCGATGCGACTTCCTTTCGCCGCGCGCTCCGTCGACCGAAGCTGATGTCAACACCGATCCTGGCACTGGCGGCGATCGGGCTGATTGGGCTCGGTGGCGCCGCGATCATTGGAGCCAGCCGCGCCACGGCCGTCGCTGCCAGCCCAGCATCGCTGGCCATCTTGCCCTTCGCCGGCGACGATTCCGTGGGCACGCAACTGGCCCGTCTCACATCGACGCCGATCGAGTGGCTGCCTGTCAGGTCGCTCCCGTTCCGGCACGCGAGGGTGATCAGCTTCGACTCGGCACGCAAGGTTTCGGCAATGGTGACGACTGGAACGGTGCACCGAAAAAGTGCAACCGTCGGTGAACTCGAGCTTCAAGTGTATGACAGTGCTGGTGTGCTGCTGCAGGATTTCCACGTTCCCGGCGATCCTGCCGACCTCGTGTCCTGGGGACGTGCGGCAGCTGACTCGCTCGTGAGCCGGCTGCTCCCGATCCAGCTGTCGGAATTCCGACAGCTGGCCGGCACGTATCCCAACAGGTTCGCGCTCGACGCCTACACCAGGGGAAAGGAACTCTTCCAGAGCGGGCACTGGCATGAGGCGGAGGAAAAGTTCGCCACGGCAGAACGGATCGACAGCGGTCTGGTACAGGCCTCCTGGCAGCGAATGATCGCACGCCAATGGCAGGGCCTGCCATACACGGAGGGTCTGGTCAAGCTCGCGGCTCGAAAGACACCGATGCCCCAGCCGTTTCCACGCCTGCTGCAGGCCCAGCTCGAACCGGATCTCGAGAAGCGCCTGCAACTGTATGAGGAATTGGTCGATGACTTTCCCGATGACGCCACGGTTCGGCAGATGGCCGCGAACGAGCTGTTCGGCCGCGGTCCGCTGGTGGGACATCCGCTGACTGAGGGGGTTGATGCGTTCCGCCGCTCTGCCCTGGACATCCCCGACCTCGACCAGGCCACCACCTACACGCAGACGATCTGGGGCGCTGCCCGGCTCGGAGAGGAATCCCTGGCGCGGGAGCAGCTATCGCGGCGTCCCTCGGCGAAGGGTGATCCGTGGACCGGGATACTGTGGCTGGCCGTCAACGGTCGATTCCGACGCTGGGTGGCCGCCCCAGCGCGTGAACTGATGTTGCGGTTCGCTGATTCCGCAAAGGTCATCACCCTTCACCGCGCCGTGCGGATGGGCCTCGGTGTCGACGACCCATTCGACCAAGACGCGATCGCCAGATTCCTGGAGCGGAAGGCGACCAGCGACGAGCAACGTGCCAG
Organism: Gemmatimonadota bacterium; assembly: GCA_039933845.1. Taxonomy (GTDB): domain Bacteria; phylum Gemmatimonadota; class Gemmatimonadetes; order Gemmatimonadales; family GWC2-71-9; genus Palsa-1233. The sequence goes on along the minus strand of JBDTNH010000001.1, from coordinate 57,491 downwards.
CGCGCTCGCCGCACAGGCTACCGCCTTGCTGCTGCTCGGGCGTCCGCTCGCTGGCCTCCAGGCGCTCGATCGCGGTGCGGCCGTCGACCCGCACGATGCCGGGTATCGCATGCAGCCGGCGGAATGGCGTGTGCTCCTCCCGGTGATTCCAGGCGCATCCATCGCGCTCGACGAACGTATCCGCGAGCGCGGTCGGCTGATGCTCCGCGAAGTCGCGCCGACGGATTCACTTTGGCCACGTGCGGTGTGGGCGTTGACGCTGGACGCGATCGCGACGCGGCATGATCGGACAGCCGACAGCCTCCTGACCTTGCTTCAAGCGCATGCATCGGAACGGTGGGTTGCCGACCTGCACGCGTACGCACTCGCGATCCAACTGGGAAGTCGTGGCCTGACCGACAGTGCGCTCGCACTATCGAACCGGATCCACTCGATTCCACCGAGTAGCGAGACCCGGTTGCGAAGTCCTCTGGTGCGGGGGCTCATGTATCTCTATCGCGGCAGGTGGCGCCAGCGCGACGGCGACGCCGCTGGTGCCGAACGCGAATGGCTCTGGCATGAGAACAACGATCTCGCCAGCAAGCCGCGGGGCGAACCGGAGCAGGGTGAGATCGACGCCGCTCTCTCGGGTGTTGCCAGGCTGCTCAGGGCCGAGAATCTCCCGGCCATCGATCGTGGCGCGTATGGTTGTCGTCTCCTCGATCGTGTCGAGGAGTTGTGGCACGAGAGTGAACCGCCGATGTCGGCGTTGCGAGACCGTGTGCGCACGGGGCGCCAGGCATGTCGGCGGTAGTCACCGCCCGGTTGCTCGGGCCTCCGGAGATCCGCATCGACGGCGCGCCGGCACCGGCGGACCTGTTGTGGCGAAAGAACCTGGCGCTCTGCCTGATCCTCTGGAACGCTCCCGGACGCCGCGCGCCACGGGAGCGTCTGCTGTCCCTGCTCTGGGCAGACCGGAGTGAATCCGCCGCGCGTCACTCGCTCAACGAAGCGCTGCGAGTCATCCGCCGCGGGTTTGGGGCTGAATCGCTCGAATCGACCGGCAGCATGGTGTCGTGGACCGAACCGCCCGAACTCGATACCGATCTCTTTGCTCGCCTGGAACGGCACGACCCGGAAGCGGCCGCCATACTGGTGGCGGGGGCCTACTGCGAGGGCCTCGTCCTTGATGACGCTCCCGATTTCGACGGCTGGCTCGATGCCGAACGGACGCGCTGGCGTGGCAGGATGGTCGACGTGGTGGTGCGCGCCGCACGGGAACGGGAGGACCGCGGGGATGCCGATGCCGCCTCGTCCCTCGCTCGACGGGCCGTGGCGGTGGATCCGCATAGTAACGTCGCCGTGCGAGCACTGATACGCTCGCTCTGGCTCGCCGGCGACCGTGCCGCGGCCTTCGCGGCCGGAACCGCTTTCGCAACGCACCTGCGGCACGATCTCGGCCTGCCACCCGACCTTGAGACTACTGAGCTGCTCTCACAAATCGGCCGTGATCGACGCTCGGCAGCGTCGCGCGCCACGGGTCAGCCGACCGCGCGCCCCCCCCTGGTTGGCTATCACGACGAACTTCGAGCGCTCCTGAGACCAGATGGCTTGGATGGCGCCCGCTTGGCGGTTATCACTGGGTCACCCGGCAGCGGCCGTTCTCGACTGCTTGAAGAGTGTGTCGCACGTGCCGAGCTCGCCAGCATCACCGTGGCGATGCTCCGTGCCGTTCCCGCGGACGGTGATCATCTGGATGCGGCCACTCTTGGCCTGGCCAACGCAGGCCTTGCCTCAGCGCCGGGCGTGGCGACTGCACCCCCTCGAGCCATCGCCAGCTTGGTGGCGCACAGCACGCTCTGGCAGGAACGATTCGCCGAGATGCCGGCTGCAGAACCGCTCGCGCTCCGTGAGGCATTCGCACAACTGGTGGTCGCGCTCTCGGGTGAACGCCCGTTGCTCCTGGCCATCGATGATGTCGATCGGCTTCATCCCGACGAACTCCGATGGCTGCTGGCCCTGCTGCGCAACGTCGCCGGACACGACATTGTCCTGCTCGTGACGGCCACGCTCGGGGATGCATCAGCCGCGATTGACGAGATGATTCGCGCTGCCGGCCGTGAGTTTCCTGGCGTGGTGTGTTCTCTGGAACCGGTCTCCGTCGCCGTGCTCGCGGGGTTGGTCGATTGGGCGGTACCGACCTGGACGGACGCCTCACGTGAGCGCCTCACTCGGCGATTGCATGCCGAATCCGGTGGGCTGTGTGGCATTGCAACCGAAGTCCTGCTGGCGGTGCAGCGCGGGATGTCTTTGGAGACCATCGAGGAATGGCCGGCGCTGGACCAGACCTTCGACGCGACGCTCCCAGTGACGCTGCCGGAACCGCTCGTCGCGGCGGTACGTCTTTCTTTTCGCCGCCTCGACGACGAGACACAGAAGGTGGCGCACATTGCGGCACTGCTGGAGGAGCCGTTTGCGGGCACCGCTCTCGGACTCTTGGCGGAAATCAGCGATCCGGCGGTGACTGACCGGTGCCTCGACACCCTTGAGCGCGAGCGTTGGTTGGTCTCTGATGCGCGCGGCTATTCGTTTATGGCGCGCGCCAAGCGGAGACTGATCCAGACGGAGATGATGACACCGGGACACCGACGGCGTCTGGAGGCTCAAATCGCGAAACGGCTCGAGCGGGTCCACGCAGCGATCAACGACTGAAGGCGAGCCGTCGTTGCCCATTGCGTCGACTCTCCCCCGCCCGCCTGACACAGTTCTGACGACGGGCGCGGGTCGGGCAGGGTCTTCCTGGCGAAGGCTCACCCTCCGACCTCCAACACGGGCGCCCACACGATGATCCGAGCACCGCGGAATGTCACACCCTTTCTGACCAAGGTCCTCGCGCTGGCGACCTTGGCGGCGTCCGGATGCGGCCCCTCACCGGTCATGTCCAGCTACCAGGCCGAAGACCGCGATGAGAGCTTCATGCAGGCGAACTTCGTCCGGATCTTCTCGGTCCATGTCCCGGAGCGCCGGGAGCTCGGACCGGCGGCGCCGTTGGTGCTGGCCTTTCACGGTACGGGCCAGGATGCGGCGGGCCTGCGTGCGCTGACCGGCCTCGATGCCGCCGCTGACCGTGAAGGGTTCATCGTCGTCTATCTCCAGGCCGCGATGGGTTCGTGGGATGTGTTTGATGACCTTGGTTTTCTGGGATTGGATGAGGTCGGGTATGTCCGGGAGGTGATCGACCGCGTCGGTCGCTCCAACGTGATTGACCGACACCGGATCATTGCCGTTGGGCTGTCGAATGGCGGGGTGTTTTCGCAACAGTTGGGATGCAAGCTGACGGATCGGATCGCCGGCTTCGTCTCGGTTGCGGCCAGCATGCCTCGACTCATGGCCGCGGAGTGCACACCGAGTCGACCGATCAGTGCGCTTTATATCCTGGGGACCGTCGATGGATTCTTCCCTGTGGCTGGGAGCAGCACGGTCCTCTCCACCGACAACACGGTGGGCTATTGGGCGGGAACGAATAGGTGCAGCGGCACCCGCCTCCGCTCCGCCTTGCCCGATCACGAGGATGATGGGACGACCGTGTACCGGGGTCAATACTTCTTCTGCAAGGATGCCACGCGCACGGAAGTCGACAGCATCGTGGGTGGCGGCCATGCGTGGCCTGGTAGCGTGTTTCCCGCGCCGGAACTGTTCGGCCCGACCAGTCGTGACATCTCGGCGAATGCCGAGATCGCTCGCTTCCTCGAAAATCTTCCGAGGCGCTAGACTTCGGGACCTCTCTCCCGGAAGCCCGAATGCGCCCTGATGTCCACGGCTGATCTGCCCGCCCTGTGTGGGCCGATCGACATCTACCTCTTCGATCAGATCCTGCGTGGCCGGATCACGTCGGGGATGCGCGTGCTCGACGCGGGATGCGGGCGCGGGCGCAACCTGCACTATTTACTGGCGAGCGGATTCGATGTCTCGGGAGTGGACAGTGATCCGCGAGCGATCGCGGCTGTGTGGGACTTGGCCAGTCGCCTCGCACCACATCTGCCGCTCGACCACTTCCGCGTCGAATCGGTCGAGCAGATGTCCTTCCCGGCCGGGCACGCCGACGTGGTGGTGAGCAGCGCTGTGCTGCACTTCGCCACGGACGAGCAGCACTTCATGCGCATGCTGCACGGGAGCTGGCGCGTGCTCGCTCCGGGTGGACTGTTCTTCTGCCGATTGGCCTCATCGATCGGGATGGAGTCTCGTGTCAAACAGGTCGCGGGCCGACGCTATCAATTGCCAGATGGGTCGGAACGGTTTCTCGTGGACGAGGCGATGCTGATGCGCCTGACCCGAGAGTTGGGTGGCGATCTGCTTGATCCGCTCAAGACCACGATCGTGCAGGACCAGCGGTGCATGACCACGTGGGTCGTGCGGAAGGGGAATTCGGCGTGATTCTCCTCACCGGTGCCACTGGCTACGTCGGTGGCCGCCTGCTCGGGCGGCTCGAAGCTGCGGGACATCGAGTGCGCTGTCTCACACGACGGCCAGAAACCCTCATAGCCAGGGTTGGGCCACTGACCGAGGTGGTCGGCGGCGATGTTCTCGACCGCGAGAGTCTCGATGCTGCGCTCGAGGGTGTTGACGTCGCCTACTACCTGGTCCACTCGATGGGGTCGTCGGATGCGTTCGAGCGCACTGACCGACAAGCGGCGGAGACATTTGCCGCGGCCACCAAGGCGGCTGGTGTGCAGCGACTCATCTATCTCGGCGGCCTCGGATCGGACGAGGATGAACTCTCCCCCCACTTGCGGAGCCGACAGGTGGTGGGCGAGATCCTGCGCGCATCAGGAATTCCAACGCTCGAGTTCCGGGCCTCGATCATCATCGGTTCCGGTAGCCTGTCGTTCGAGCTGATCCGCTCGCTCGTCGAGCGGTTGCCGATCATGATCGCGCCGAAGTGGGTGCGGGTGCCGGCCCAGCCCATCGCCATCGACGACGTGCTTGCGTATCTGATGGCAGCGCTCGACGTGCCTGCCTCCGGATATCGGATCCATGAGATTGGTGGCGCTGATCAGGTCTCCTACGAGGGGATCATGCGCGCCTACGCTGACCAGCGTGGCCTGCGCTTGCGCGTGGTCGCTGTCCCTTGGCTTTCTCCCTACGTCTCGAGCCTGTGGCTCGGCCTCATCACCCCGCTGTATGCCAGGATCGGGCGGAAATTGATCGAGAGTATCGTGCACAGCACCGTGGTTCGTGACCCGTCGGCGGGGGTTGCATTCGCGATTCGGCCTATGGGAGTCGAGGCTGCCATCGCAGCGGCCATTGTGCACGAGGATCAGGCGTTCGCGGCCACGAGGTGGTCTGATGCATTGTCATCATCAGGAGAAATGCACTCATGGGGCGGGGTAGCATTCGGGACGCGATTGGTCGATTCGCGGACCCTCACGGTCGACGTGCCGCCCGCGGCCGCGTTCGTTCCGATACTACGGATCGGGGGTGAAACGGGATGGTACGCGTGGAACTGGCTCTGGCGAGTGCGCGGATTTCTGGACCTGCTGATCGGCGGTGTCGGCGTCCGTCGCGGGCGGCGGTCGGCGACGGACCTCACCGTCGGTGATACCGTCGATTGGTGGCGGGTGGAAGCGGTGGAATCCCGGCGACTCCGCCTCGTGGCCGAGATGAAGGTGCCGGGACGCGCATGGTTGGAATTCGAGGTCACCGGCGACGACGCCGGGTCGACGATCCGGCAGACGGCGACATTTGATCCGGTCGGCCTGTTCGGTCGGCTCTATTGGTATGCCCTCTATCCGCTCCATCAGCTCGTGTTCGCCGGGATGCTGCGAGGCATCGCGCACGCCGCGGACCGGCCAGACGGAGAACGGTGATCAGAAAGCTCCACCTCGCCCAGCCGCACTTCCCGGGGTATCGTACGGGGTCCGGCCAACACGATCGACTCCCACAGGCACCGTCTGCGGCCACCTTTCCAGGGGTTCCCATGTCTTCCAAGCCACGTCAGCGACACTTCAAGCCTTACTCCGCCATGGCCATGGGTGCCGCGATCGGGGCGGGACTCGGCTTCGCAGCTGGGCTTGTGAGTCTCAACATCACTCGCGGATTGGTCATCGGGGTCGCCATAGGCGCGGCCCTTGGGCTGGCGGTGGCTATTCGGGGAGCGAAGCGCTAGGGGTTCGCCTCCGCCTTGCGGTGGCCGCGATTTTGGCGTTTCTTCAGGGCTTCCCACGCCAGATTCCTCCGACCGGGACGCCAGTGACGCCAGACCCCCGCACCTGTCCAACGTGCAGCACACCGCTGCCGGTTGAGGCACATTTTTGCCTCAATTGCGGGACGCCGACTCCGACAGAGCCCGGGGTGCCTGCGCGCACCATGCCGACCGGGGCCATCGAGGTGTCACGGATCCGGAGTGCCTTGGCCGATCGCTACCAGATCGAGCGGGTGTTGGGCGAAGGCGGGATGGCGACGGTTTATCTGGCTCTGGACCTGAAGCATCGCCGCAAGGTGGCCGTCAAGGTGATGCGGCCGGAACTCGCCGAGACGCTTGGGTCGGAGCGGTTCCTGCGCGAGGTCGATATCGCGGCGAAGCTGAGTCATCCGCATATCCTGCCGGTCTACGACTCGGGCGCCGCAGACGGCATCCTCTACTATGTCATGCCGGTGGTCGAGGGTGAGTCGCTTCCGGCCAAGCTTGCCCGTGAGAAGCAGCTCCCGGTCGAAGATGCCCTGCGCCTTGCGCGCGAGGTGGCCGAGGCGCTGGCCTACGCGCATCGACAAGGATTCGTGCACCGCGACATCAAGCCCGCCAATATTCTGCTGAGCGATGGCCATGCCCTGGTTGCCGACTTCGGGATCGCGCGCGCCACCGAGGGCGACACACGGGCGCTCACCCAGACGGGCCTCGCGATCGGCACGCCGCAGTACATGAGCCCCGAGCAGGCGAGCGGCGATCCGAATGTCGATGGCCGGACCGACATCTACGCCCTGGGCTGTGTGCTGTACGAGATGCTCGCCGGCGAGCCGCCGTTCACAGGGCCCACGGCGCAGGCGATCATCACCCGGAGCATCACCGAGATGCCGCGGGCGCTCACGAGCACCAGGCAATCGCTGGCACCGGCGGTCAACAGCACCGTGATGCGGGCACTCGCCAAGGCACCGGCCGATCGCTATGCCAACGCGGGTGCCATGGTGACGGCGATCGTCGCGGCCGAAGACCAGACCCGCACCGGGTCGGGCGCTACCGCCGTTGTGCCCATCCGGGGGTTCCGTCCGTGGCAGCTGGTTGCCGCCGCACTGGTCGTGCTGGCGTTCGGTGCACTCGGTTGGAAGGCGTTCGGTGGCGGCGGGCCAGCCACGACGGTGGCCCGGAGTGTCGCGGTGCTGCCGTTCGAGAACCAGGGCAGCGCCGATGACGCCTACTTCGCCGACGGCATCGTCGACGAGGTGCGTGGCAAGCTCGCCAAGGTCGGCAACCTCACCGTGATCGCCTCGGCAAGTGCCAACCAATACCGCGAGACGACCAAGACTGGACCCGAAATCGCCAAGGAGTTGCATGTCGACCAGGTGTTGATGGGCAAGGTCCGTTGGGCGGCTGCCACGGGGGGGGGACGTCGGGTGCAGGTGACCGCCGAGCTGGTGAACGGAGAGACCGGGGCCACCACGTGGCAGGACACCTTCGATGCCGACGTGACCGATGTCTTCGAAATCCAGGCGCAGCTCGCCACGCGGGTGGCGGCCGCACTCGGAACGGTGCTCCGGCGGGATGATGCCGCGGAGCTGGAGGCCCGGCCGACGAAGAACGCCGTCGCGTATGACCTCTATCTGAAGGGGAACGCGATCAACAACGCGTCGGCCGGCACGATGCGCGAGGCGGCGGGGTACTACGCGCAGGCGGTCGCGCTCGACTCGACCTTTGCGAGGGCCTGGGCGCGCCTCGGTGCCAGTCTGACCCTGGTCTACACGAACGGTACTCGTGACCCGGATGTCGGCCGCCGTGCCAAGGAGGCGGTCGATCGGGCCTTGGCTCTCGCCGCCGGTGAGAGCTTTCCCCACAACGCGGCCGCGCTCTACTACAGCTTTGTACTTAGGGATGCCGAGGCCTCTCGGCGCGAGACGGACCGGGCCTTGGCACTCGATCCGAACAATGCCGATATCCTCGCCTCCTCTGCCAACGACGACTACGGCGCCGAGAACTATGCGTCGGCGTTCGAGAAGCTGTCGCGCGCACGCGCGCTCGATCCGCTCTCGGTCAATGTGCTTCGCAACCTCGTCAACTCGCTGACCTATCTCGGTCGATCGGATGAGGCGATCAAGACAGGACGGGAGCTGATGGCACTGGCACCCACCAGTCCGACCGCCATCTCGGCCGTCGTAACGGCGTTCCTGGGAGCCGGAGATCTCGAAGGCGCACGTGGCGTCACCCGCGAGGCGTTGACACGGATCCCTCCGACCGAGCTCGTCGCCTACTTCGCCGGGTACCAGGAGATGGCATTCGTGCTGGACCAGAAGGATCGCGACCTGCTGTTCCGCCTCTCGCCCGCCGCATTCGACAACGACCGCGCGTGGTGGGGCCAGTCCCTCGCGATCGCTGCGCATCAACAGGGCGATATGGTGCGGGCTCGGGCGTACGCAGACTCCTCGCTCGCCACCTCGAAGCAGCAGAGCGACGCGAATCCGAAGGATCCGCAACTACGGGCGCTCTACGCGGTGATGCTGGCATTCGCGGGGAAGAGCGACGAGGCGATGCGCCAGGCCGATCAGGCGGTGGCCGATGCTCCCCGTGCCAGTAACAATGACGCTCCCTACGCCCGGATGCAGCGGCTCAGGGTATTGCTCGCCGGAGGGCACACGTCAGAGGCGGTTGCCGCGACCGAGGAGTTGCTGGGGTTCCAGTACTTCATCGGTGCGGGCTACATCAAGGTCGATCCGTTGTTCGACCCGCTCCGCAATGATCCGGCATTCACGCGAATGCTCGCCGGCAAGATCCTGAGGCCGGTAGATTGATGACCATGACCTGCCCATCCTGCCAGACCGAGCTGCATGCCGGAGTGCACTTCTGCCCCAACTGCGGCAACCCCACCCCGACCGAACCCGGAGTGCCTGAGCGCACCATGCCGACCGGTGCGATCGAGGTGTCGCGGATCCGCGCTGCACTCGCCGATCGCTACAAGATCGAGGGTGTGCTGGGCGAAGGCGGCATGGCGACGGTTTACTTGGCCGAAGACCTGAAGCATCGCCGCAAGGTGGCGGTCAAGGTGATGCGGCCCGAGCTCGCGGAGACGCTCGGGTCAGAGCGGTTCCTGCGCGAGGTCGAGATCGCGGCGAAGCTGAGCCATCCGAATATCCTGCCGGTCTACGACTCCGGCAGCGCCCAGGGCGTGCTCTACTACGTGATGCCGGTGGTCGAAGGCGACTCACTGCCGGCCCGTCTCAAGCGCGAGAAGCAGCTGCCGGTCGGTGAGGCACTCCGGATTGCTCGTGAGGTCGCGGAGGCACTGGCGTATGCGCATGCACGGGGGATCGTGCACCGCGACATCAAGCCGGCCAATATTTTGATGAGTGCGGGTCACGCGCTCGTGGCCGACTTCGGGATCGCGCGCGCGACGAGTAGTGGCGATGCGAAGGCGCTGACCCAGACCGGCCTCGCCATCGGCACGCCGCAATACATGAGCCCTGAGCAGGCGAGTGGCGATCCGAACCTCGACGGCCGGAGCGACATCTACGCGCTCGGTTGCGTACTCTATGAGATGCTGGCCGGCGAACCGCCGTTCACGGGGCCCACTGCGCAGGCGATCATCACGCGGAGCATCACCGAGAAGCCGCGTGCGCTCACGTTGACGCGCGAATCGCTGCCACCGGTGGTCGACAGCGCCGTGATGCGGGCACTCGCCAAGGCGCCGGCCGACCGCTATACCACCGCCGGCGAAATGGCCACCGCACTCACCACCGCCGAGGATATGGCACGGACCGGCTCGGGTGCGACGGCGGCGATGCCTGCCCAAGGTTTCAAGAAATGGCAATACGTGGCGATGGCCGCCGGGGTGCTGCTGGTCGGCGCGCTGGGCTGGAAGGCGTTCGGTGTTGGCGGCAACGCCAGCTCGCCGATCCGGAGCGTCGCGGTGCTGCCATTCGAGAACCAGGGCGCGGCCGAGGACGCCTACTTCGCCGACGGCATCGTCGACGAGCTGCGCGACAAGCTCGCCCGCCTCGACTCGCTCACCGTCATCGCCTCGGCGAGCTCCGATCAGTACCGCGAGACGACCAAGACGGCCACCGAGATCGCCGGTGAGCTGCGCGTCGATCAGGTGCTGATGGGGAAGGTGCGCTGGGCGACCGGCGCAAACGGTGTCCGACAAGTCCGGGTGACCACGGAGCTGGTCAACGGCGAGACGGGCAAGGTCACGTGGCGTGACAGTTTCGATGCCGACATGACCGACGCATTCGAGATCCAGGGCCGCATCGCGACGCGGGTGGCGGGTGCGCTCGGACTGGCGCTCCGAGCCGATCAGACCAAGGACCTGGCCGCTCGGCCGACCCAGAACGACGAGGCGTACGACATCTTCCTGCGGGCACAGGCCATCAAGGGCGGTACGCCTGGCGCCGCGAAAGCGCGAGCAGCGCTGTATGAGCAGGCGGTGGCGCTCGACTCGAACTTCGTCTGGGCGTGGGGTTCGCTGGCGTTCAATCTCACGATTGCCTATGCGAATGGGACCCGTGATCCCGTGATCGGTCGGCGTGCCAAGGAGGCGATGGAGAAGGTGATGCAGTTGGCACCCGACAGCTCCGGGGCACACATGATCGCCGCCTCCTTCTACACTGACGTCACTCGCGATCAGGCCGCGGCACGGCGGGAAACCGAGCGGGCACTCGAGCTCGACCCGAAGAGTATCTGGGCGCTGACGTCGTCCGCACAGGCCGATTTGCTCCAAGGCAACTACCGACCGATGTTCGAGAAGCTTTCGAAGGCGCGCGAACTCAACCCGCGCGCGACGGGCGTGCTCACGAACCTGATCCGGGCCCAGATCTACCTTGGGCAGCATACCGAGGCACAGGCCACCAGCGAGGAGCTGATGGCGCTCGAGCCGACGGCCTACGATCAGATGCAGTGGATCGTCAACGCGCACCTGGTCAATGGCGACACGACCGGCGCGCGACGCGTGGTTCAGGAGCTGCTCAAGCGGGTGCCGGTCACCGATTTCGTGACCTACTTCGCAGGCTATCAGGAAATGGGCTTCGTGCTCGGCCCCAAGGAGCGCGAATTGCTCTATCGGATGACGCCAGCGGCGTTTGACAACGATCGGGCATGGTGGGGCCAGGCGATCGCGATGACCGCGATGCAAGAGGGCGACATGGCCCGGGCTCGCGCGTTCGCGGATTCTTCGCTTGTGACCGCTCAACAGCAGATCGATGCCAACCCGACCGACCCACAGCTCAGGATGCTCAATGCCGTGATGCTCGGCTACGTCGGGCGGAAGGCCGACGCGGCGCGTGAGGCCGATCGGGCACTTGCTGACACAGTCGGGTCCAGCGCCAACAACGCCAACTATGTCCTGCAGCAATGGATCCGGGCTCAGATGGCGATCGGCGAGACCAACAAGGCACTCGATGGGTTGGAACAGCTGGTGAACCGGCAGTACTACGTGACGCGCGGCTATCTGCGCGCCGACCCGCTCTTCAAGCCGCTCAAGGGGAACCCGCGCTTCGAGGCGCTGGTGGTGGGTGGCATCAACCGGCCGGTCGATTAAGTGAGAAGTGAGAAGTGAGAAGTGAGAAGTGAGAAGTGGCCTCATCCAGCAAACAAATCGCCTTGCATTCGTTTCGCCTCGCCGGTACCAGTCACGCGTGCTCGACCGACAAACCCTCCCTCCCGTTGCAATCTTTCCAGCCGCGCGTGGAGCGCCTTGCCGTACCGCTTCGAGACATACTGACGTTCACGGAAGTGTGATCGATACCGCGCCGCGAGTGCGGGCCGGTGTTGGTCCAGCCAGGGCAGCAGCGTGTTGCGCGTGGCAGGCCCCATCCGGACCGCACCGCCGGCCACGGAGGTCGCTCCCGCGGACTTGGCGCCATTGACCACCTCGCGCAGTTCAGGCTCGCCATCGGTCAACCCCGGCAGGATCGGCATGATCAATACGTCACAGCGCACACCGGCATCGGTCAGCTTGCGCAAGACCCGGAGCCTGGCCGCTGGAGCCGCACTGCGCGGTTCGAGTTGTCTCAGCAACGCGCCATCGAGTGAACCGATCGAGAAGTGCACCGAGACATCATGACGACGCGCGAGCATCGCGAGCAGCGCAGTGTCGCGCGCAATCAGTGCCGACTTGGTGATGATCCCGATGTGCAGCCCCTCGTACTTCAGGAACACTTCAAGCATTCGCCTGGTGACCTCGAATCTCCGCTCGGCTGGTTGATACGGATCGGTTGCCGAACCGATCACGACCGGTGTGTCGCCGAGCCTGACGGGGTCGAGGGTGCGAGCGAGGATCTCGGGTGCCGACTCCTTGACCAGGATCCGTCGCTCGAAACCTGTGGCGATCGGGAGTGTCGCGGCCTCGCGTGCGGCAGCGGGCGCATCGCGTTGGTTGGCGGCACGTTCGACGGTCCATTGGTGGGTCTCACGCGCATAGCAGTACGAGCAGCCAAACTCGCAGCCGACATACGGATTGAGCGACCAGAACCGCATGCCGGTGGCACCGGGAGGGTTGAGGACCCGGGTCGGGACGATGCCGATGAACTCGGTGCCGCGAGTGGTGCGGTGGAGGGTGAGCCAGTCTGACGAGGACCTCGCTTCTCGCCTCTCGCTTCTCGCTTTCAGTTGCACTTGCCCCACCCACACCCGGGACAGGTGATGCACGCCGAGGCGCGGAAGAGGATCGTGCCGCAGTCAGGGCAGGAGGGTGAGGGCGGCGGCAGAGGGACTTCGTCGTCGTGGAGGCAGACGCCAGATGCCGCGATGGCAGTAGCAAGCTGGCGGGTGGCAGCGAGGATGGGGAGCGTGGCGATCATCTGGTGGCCGGCTTTCGGGCATGTTTGGGCGGTGACACCGAACATATCCCGAAGCAGGTACTGCGTCAATCTCAACCGGTCGGCCGACTTCTTGCCATCTTCCGGTCATCATGTCCCCAGAACGTCACTCCCACCTGCCCCCCGAGATCGGGGTAGTGATCCCCTTTTACAGGGCTGACCGGACTTTTCCGGCGACATTGGCCAGCGTGCTGGCGCAGACCAGGCGGCCGGACCGGATTGTGGTGGTGGACGACGGCAGCCCTGATGGGGAGTCACGATCGTTGGCGGCACTGCCGGACGGAGTGGAACTGATTCGGTTGCCCCGCAATGCGGGTGTGGGAGAAGCTCGTCGTGTGGGGATGGCCGCGATGCCCACTCCACTCATCGCATTCCTGGATGCCGATGACGGCTGGCCCCCCAATTTCCTGGAGGCCATGTCGGCGCGACTTGTCGCATGTGCTCAGGCTCCAGCGGTCTATTCCGCGATCACGAGGTGTTGGCCTGATGGTCCGCGCGACACCTTAGCCACCAAACCGTCGCTGCTCACGCTTCGGGAGGCAATCGTCCGGAGTCACACCATTCCGAGTGCGATGTTGTTTCGCCGAGCGCCACTCGAGGCGGCCGGTGGGTGGCCCCCCGAGCGGATGCTGATTGAGGATTGGGTCTTGATCGTTCGACTGATTGCTCAGGCGGGACCACTGGTGTTCGCTCCGGAGATAGCCATTGATTACGCCGTCGGGAATCCCGGTTCGATCAATTCCCGGGATTGGTTCACCCTGCGTCGGTGGTACCTCACGGTCCGACTGATGCATGAGACGATCGAGGCGCAGTTCGGTGCTGGTTCCGCGCGTCGGAGATTTGCCCAGGCGCTCGCTGACCGAGCCGATCGGCGACGAGGCGCCTCACGACGGTTTCTGCACGGGGCGGCCCGCTTGCTCGGACCGCCACTCAGGGATGGTTGAGCCGTGCCGCCAATCGGAGCGACAGGGCCAGGATGGTGAGGGTCGGATTGCCGACACCGCATGAGGGGAAGACCGACGCTCCGACGATGTGAAGATTGCGCATCGTGTGCACCCGCAGGTCGGCGTCGACCACTCCGCCTTCGGGCTCCCGGTGCATGCGGGTGGTGCCGGCATGATGGTGGACGTTGCCGTCGACCGGTGTGATCGGTCCGAGGGTGAGCTCGCCGGCGTTGCTCCGTCGGAATTCCTCCTGGAGGACGGGCCGGAGTTTCTGTCGGAACGCCTCGTCCTCGGGCCGCCATTCCCAGAGTAGTCTGACTTCGGGCATGTCGAATCCATCACGACGGTCGGTCAGGATGAGTCGGTTGTCGGGATGTGGTGCCTGCTCGAGGTCGAGCAGCACACGGTACGTCGTGCGCGGCGTGCGCCCGACCACGTGCGAGAGGTGGCGGAGCGCCTGCAGTGGTCGCGAACGACGGACGACGAACAGCCGCAGCGATGCATTCCGGAGCTCGTGTGTCTGCATCAGTCCTGCGGAGAGCCCTATCCGGCCGATGGTTGTGCCCCGGAAGTCGTAGTATCCCGGTACTGGGGATGCTGCAGGATGACGAGTGTAGAGAGTGAGCGACCGATCGATGGGGTGTTCCATGAATCCCCGCCCAAGCCAGTCGGGTGGGATACGCCCTTGGCGTGAGGTGAAGACCATCAGCATCCGCGCGTTCTCGATGGCACCGGCCGCCAGGATGACGTGTTTCGCGGTCACCGACCCTGTTCCACCATCGGTGTTGCGCCACTCCACGGACTGGACCCCGGCGCCATCAGGAGTTGCGACAAGCTCGGTTACGCGTGTGGATGAGAGCAGGGTGGAACGTTTCGATGCCTGGAGCATCGCAGGTACCCGATCAGTGAACAGACGGGCGGATCCCCAATGGTAGTGGTTGCTTGTGAGACCATCTGGGAAAAACGGAAAAGTTGGTCCGTCTGGGACCTGATTCTCGCGGAGGCCTAGCCAGCGATACGCCTCGCAATACCATGGTTCAAGCGTCGCCCAGTCGATGGGCCAGCCACCGTGGGCCGTAATGGTGCGCGATGCGAAGTCGATGGGGTCGAGGGCGACGTACTTGGCGCCGGCCTCCCCAGCGCGTATCGTGTTCCAGATGGTCGCCGTACCACCCAGGGCGGACGCCCGGGTTGTGGACAGGTCACCTAGCTCCGGCTCACTGGTGACTTCCATCGGCGGGGGCGTGCCGCATGCAGGAGCATTCCCACGTTCGAGCACTACCGTCGTGGTGCCGGCGCGATCAAGGGCTTGCGCCAGCGCGAGCCCGGCTGGCCCGGCTCCGACGATGCACACGTCGCACTCGATTGTCCGATGGGAAGTCGTTCCCATGCACGCCCTTTCTGGAGATGTCTCATGCCCACCACGCGAAAGATCCTGGTCCTCGCCCTCGATGCCGCCACACCGGCACTCCTTGAGCGGTGGACTGCTGATGGCACGCTCCCGAACATAGCCAACGCGATGGCCAATGGGCTCGTGTCGCCGGCCATGGGCGTGGAAGGCATGGAGGTCGGATCGACGTGGCCCTCGTTCTACACTGGGCTCAACCCGGCTGGTCACGGCATCTGTTGGTCCGACCGGGTCATTCCAGGCACCTACCGTCAACTGCGACTCAACCCACGCGACTTCGCCGGGATCACGCCGTTCTGGGAACGCCTCTCCGATGCCGGCAAGCGCGTCATCGTGCTCGACATTCCCTTCGCACCACTGGCGCCACGACTGAATGGCGTGCACGTCGTTGAATGGGGCGTGCACGATGGGGCGTTCGGTTACAGGACGACCCCGGCATCACTCGCGGCATCGCTTCGAGCACGGTATGGGATTCACCCACCGCCCACGACGTGCGATACCGATCGCCTCGACGCTGCTGGCCACCGAGAGCTGCGGGACAAGATGGTGCGCGGCGTGGAACTCCGGGGGCAGATGACCCGTGATTTGCTCGCGACCCATGAGTGGGACTTCGCGCTGCAGTGTTTCAACGAGATCCACTGCTCGGGGCACATCTTCTGGCACTATCACGATCCGACGCATCCGGCACACGATGCCGCGACGGTGGCCCGCGACGGCGACCTGCTTCGCGACGTGTACATCGCCACGGACCGCGAGATCGGCGCGCTGATGGAGCAGGTCGGTCCGGACACCACCGTCATCCTCATGACGCTGCACAGCATGGAGCACACGTGCGGATCGAGCCTCCTCCTGCCGGCGATGCTCGAACGACTGGGCGTGTGCGCGACGGCGACGGGGCGCAGCCTGGCCGACGTCCGACCGGTCGACGCGCCGATCGTGCCGGTGGGGAAGGGACGCGGCCTCAAGGGTCTGGCGCGTACCCTGGTCCCCGAGGGTATTCGGCTTCGGCTGTACGCGGTGCGGCAATGGTTCAACAAGCAGGTGCTCCACACCGGTGAACCGATCGACATTGATCCGTCGCGTACCAAGGCCTTCCAGATGGGATTCGGTGCGGGGTCGACCTACTCGGGCATCCGATTCAACCTGAAGGGACGCGAACCGGAGGGGATTGTCGAGCCGGGTGAGGGCGAACGCGAACTGACCGAGCTGCTCCAACGGGAACTCCTCGCCACCGTCAACCCGGAAACCGGTAGGCCGCTGGTCCGGCGAGTGGTTCGTACGGCCGACATCCATCAGGGAAGGCTGCTCCACGAATTGCCTGACCTCCTGGTCGAGTGGGAATACGATGTCGGACGAGGAAACACGATTGTCGGCAACGGCGAAGGCAGCGTGTGGCGCGGCTACTCCGACCGGATCGGTAGCGTCGAGCACCCGAACGGTGGCGGGCGCACCGGTGCCCACCGACTGGAGGGGATGATCATCACGACCGGTCCGGGCATTGAACCGGGGCACTCGTCACGGGTGGTGAACTGTGTCGACATGGCACCCACCTTGATGGCAATGCACGGTGTCGCATTCGGCCCGAACGACGGTCGGGTGGTCGAGGATTGGATGACCCATGCGGGCTAAGGGATTGGTACGCCGATACGCGATCGTCGCGTTGCGGGCGTCGCTGCTGCTGGTGGTCACGGTGCCGCTCGTCGCCCAGTCGGTGTACTACCCGCCCCGGGGTGGCTGGCTCCATCAGTCGGCGGTCGTGCTCGGTGTCGATCAAACCGGGATCGATTCGGCCGTGGCCTTCGCGATTGCCAACGAGACGCGGGCGCCACGCGATCAGGCCGAGGCCCAGCTGGGCTCGTTCGGTGCCCATGAGCCACATGCGGAGATTGTTGGACCGATGCAGGAGCGTGGCGATCCAAGTGGCTTGGTGATCTATCGTGGCGGGGTGATCGCCGAATGGGGACCGGTCGACCGGGTTGACATGACGCACAGCGTCACCAAGACCTTCCTCTCGAGTGTGCTCGGCGTCGCGGTTCGCGATGGCCGAATTGGTGATGTGCGCGACACCGTGCGCGGATACATGCCAAGAGGAGTCGACCTGTTCGAGGCCTCGCACAACCGAGGCATCACGTGGGACGACCTGCTCCGGCAGACCAGCGATTGGCAGGGAACGCTCTGGGACAAACCCGACTGGGCCGACCGACCAAGTGGACCGCGGGAGGGATGGGAGTCCCGGACCCTCTACACGCCCGGCACACACTTCAAGTACAACGATGTCCGCGTCAATGTGCTGGCGCTGGCCGCGCTCGAGGTGCTGCGCGAGCCACTGCCGGTGGTGCTCCGCCGCGAGGTGATGGATCCGATCGGTGCGTCGAGCACCTGGCGTTGGGAAGGATACGACAACTCCTGGGTCGAGCTCGACGGGCTCCGGATGCAGTCGGTCTCCGGGGGAGGGCATTGGGGCGGGGGGATGTTCATCAACGCGTGGGACATGGCGCGCCTGGGCTATCTCTATCTGCACGACGGCCACTGGCAGGCCCGCCAGATCATCCCGGAATCATGGATCGCGCTGGCGTGCGCCCCTGGGCCTGACAACCCCGGCTACGGCTACATGAACTGGTTCCTGAATTCCGACCGGAAGATGCTGCCCTCTGCGCCGGCCAGCGCGGTGATGTTCCTGGGCAACGGGACCAACGCGGTGTATGTTGATCAGGAACACGACCTGGTGATCGTGGTGCGCTGGATCAGCGGCAATCGGGAGCTGGATGGAGTGATTGGTCGGGTGCTGGCGGCGTTGCCGCAAGAAGTGAGAAGTGAGAAGTGAGAACCGAGAAACGAGAAGCGAGAAGCGAGAGGCGAGAAGCGAGAAGTGAGAAGCGAGAAGCGAGGCCCGTGGCGTGACCGACAAGCCAAGGCGAGCGTCGGAGGCTGATGTCGCGGAGATCGTGCGGGTCGTAAACCTCGCCTATCGGGTCGAGGACTTCTTCCTCGAGGGGGATCGGACCAACGCCGAGGATATCGTGGCTCGGCTAGCTCGCCCCGAGGCGACGATTCTGGTGGTTGATGATCCTCAGGGTGCGACGCTCGTTGCCGTCGTGTACGTTGAGTTGCGGGTCGATCATGTCTGGTTCGGCTTGCTTTCAGTAGATCCCGCGGCACAAGGACGAGGACATGCACGTGCATTGCTCGAGGCAGTCGAACGGCGATGCGGTGACGCTCACATCGAGCTGATCGAGATCGAGGTGGTGAATCTTCGGGAGGAGTTGCCAGAGTTCTACCGGCGGCTGGGGTTCGCCCTCGTCGGACAACGCCCATTCTACGATGCCTACAAGTTGAAGCGACCGGCACACATGCTTGTGATGCGGAAGCGTCTCGGGGCTCCAGCGGTGTGAAAGCCGACTGCAGCGGAATGTGAATCGCCTAGTGCTCTCGCGACCACACCTGGTCACTCCGGTCCATGTCGGGAAAGTCACCGGCCGCATCGATCTCCACCCGGGTGACCTTCGACGGTGCTACCACTGTGGTCACCGCTCGCCGCGACCCGTTGAGCCACACCTGTACCGACAACTCGACGTTCTCCACGGAGCCATCAGCGTGTGTCACCCGGAGCCTCACCGGCATCGGCGCCATGCCGCGATCGACCACGGTGATCGTGGTCGTGTCGCCAACCGCCGTGACGCTCTCGATCGCCTGGTTGAGCGGCCAGCCGTGGTAGAACCAGCTCGACCAGAACCATGAAAGATCCTGTCCCGCCGCCTGACTCATCGCATTGAAGAAATCGAATGGCTCGGGATGCCTGCCGGCCCAGGCGTGGCCGTAGGCCACCAGCGCCTCGTGGAACCGGTCTGCGCCGATGATGCTCCGGAGCGCCACCAGCACCTGCGCGGTCTTGTTGTAGTTGAGCGCGTAGAGGTATTGCGGGTACTCATTGCCGTCGATCATCAACGAGTTGTCCAGGCCATCCCGGGCGAGCATCAGATACTGCTCACGCTGGCCCTCCTCGGAGTCGTTCGGACGGCCACCGCTGCGCGGGGCGCCGTAGATCAGCTTCATCGCCTGCGCCACATCGTATTGGGTGAGTCCCTCGTCCATCCAGACATGCCGAGTCTCGTTGGAGCCGACTTGCATCGGGAACCACATGTGCCCCGTCTCGTGCATCAGGTCGCCGGCCAGTGAAAGGGTGTCGCTCCACGGCTGCATGAGGGTCATCATCGGATATTCCATCCCACCGCCGGTGAGCACCCCCTCCATCGAACTCATCGTCGGCCACGGGTAGGGCCAGAGCGTGGTCGAGAGGGTCGCGATCGCGTCTCGGGTGAACCGCGCGCCACCCAGATTCCACGCGGCGGCTCGGCTGCTGAGCCGGAAGAACGAGTGGATGTCGACGGTGTCGGGCGCACTCCCTGAGCGCTCCACCAGCGCGCGGGTCGCGTCCCACGCCTGTTGGTTGCTGGCACCCCAGGCAAAGTCCCGCACGTCCTTCGCGACGAAATGCCAGGTGCTGGTTGGACCGGTCTTCCGGAACACCGCGTTCGGATCGCGCCCGGGCTCGAACATCCGAACCACGCGTCCGCTGATCCGTGCCGCAGCGAGTGAGTCGCGCGCCGCCGCGGTGAACATATCACCCGGGTTTTGAAGACTTCCGGTGGCGCCCACCGTCCAACCGTACGGCACCGTGAGTCGCACATCGTAGTCGGCCGGGTCCATGTAGAACTCGGCGCCACTGATATACGGATCGATCACCCAGTCGTTGACGTCGTCGTAGACCGCGATTTGCGGATACCAGTAGCCCATGAAGAAGACGTTGCCGTCGCGTCCTTGACGGCCATCCGACGGCGTCGGCGCAGGGGCGTACGACCACGCGAATGCCAGCGGTACGCTGTCGCCCGGCAGCAGCGGGGTAGCGAGCGGCAACAACATGACCGTTCCCTGCACCTGATAGCTGTCCGGAGTGTTGCGGCCACGCCGACCCGCGGTGGTATCCGGGGCGGAGCGTATCTGCCCGCCAACCGTGACCCGAGTGAGCGTCACTCCACCGGTGATCGGCAACGTCTCGCGGCGCGGCGAGCCCGACGCATAGACATTCTGGCGCAGATAGACGAAGAGGACGTCGAGCGTGTCTGGTGACCGATTGAGATAGGTCACCGACTCGGTGCCTGACACTCGCCCGGACACGGGATCAAGGGTGGCCGCGATGTCGTAGCGGGCGTGCTGGACCCAGTTGCGCGGCCCCGGAACGCCGGTGCGGGTCCGCGTCCCCGCCGTGACCGCCCGGGTGAACTCCGGCGACTCGAATACCGGCCCCGGAATCGGGCGGCCGATCGACGCCGTGGCGGCGGGGTCGAGCCAAGGGGCCGGGACCGACTGTGCCGACAGGCCGGTGATTGCGGTAGCGATGGTGAGCAGCAGGACGAGGTGGCGCGGCATGCATGACCTCCATGAATTCACCAGAGGGACGGCCAGCTCTCCGAAGATGGCAGCAGGTTGTTGGAGTCCGGACTGGTCGCCCTCGGCGGATACTCGTATCATAAGGGGTTACTCCCTCCCACTCTGCGGTCTCCAGCAGGAGTCTTCTTGACCATCGACCGTCTCCGAAGCGCACTCGCCGACCGCTACACCCTCGAGCGCGAGATTGGTGAAGGTGGCATGGCGACCGTCTACTTGGCGCACGACCTCAAGCACGACCGTGATGTGGCGATCAAGGTGCTCCGCCCGGAGTTGGCCGCAGCGGTCGGGGCCGAGCGATTCCTGGTCGAGATTCGGACGACAGCCAATCTTCGGCACCCACACATCCTGCCGCTGCACGACTCGGGCGAGGTGTTCGTCGAGCAGGCCGAAGGCCGCGAGGGGCCGCACTCCTTCCTCTACTATGTCATGCCCTTGGTTGAGGGCGAGTCCCTTCGTGAGCGACTTGGCCGGGATCGCCAGTTGCCGATCGACGAAGCCCGGCAGATCGCCCGCGAGGTCGCCGACGCCCTGGCCCATGCGCATGCGAAGGGTGTGATCCACCGCGACATCAAGCCGGAGAACATCCTGCTCGATGGCGGCCATGCGGTCGTGGCCGACTTCGGCATTGCCCGCGCGATGGACGCCACGGGATCGCAGGCCCTGACCCAGTCGGGGACGTCGATCGGTACCCCGGCCTACATGAGTCCGGAACAGGCCACCGCCGCGTCGGAGCTCGATGGTCGGTCGGACGTCTATGCGGTGGGTTGCGTGCTCTTCGAGATGCTGGCGGGTCACCCGCCCTTCACGGGCGCCAGCGCTCAGCAGGTGATTGCTGCACACGTCACCACGCCGGCACCATCGGTGACCACGGTCCGTGGCGATGTCCCGCGTGTGCTCACCGATCTCATCGCGGCGTGTCTCGCGAAGAGCCCCGATCAGCGCCCGGATGCTGCATCGCTCGCCGCGCGGCTCGCTGACAGTGCGCAGGCGTTGCCCACATCCCGCATGAGTGGACGGACCATGGCATTGCTCGCGACCGCTGCCGTCCTGGGTGTTGCCGGCGCTATCTGGTGGGGAATCGGTCGGGGCAGTTCCTCAGCGCCCACTGTGGCGGAGGGCGCCGAACGCATCGCGGTGATGCCGCTCTCAGCCGTCTCCGATACCTCACTCAGCCGGCTCGGTCAGGATCTGGTCGTGACGCTCAGCACCACGCTCGATGGCGTCGGCGTACTCAGCACAGTCGATGCAGCGACGCTATTGCTCAATACGAGAGACGCTCCCTCGCCATTGCCACTCGCCCAGGCACGGGAAATCGCCACGCGGCTCGGCGCCGGCAGTGTGCTTACCGGAACGTTGATCGGCGAATCGGGCCAGGTACGGGCATCGGTGGCGCTCTATCCGATCGGTTCTGATACCGCGATCGCCAAGGCGAGTGCACTGGCGCCGGTCGGCGACATCGCAGCACTCACCGATTCACTCACCTGGCAAGTGCTCAGGCAGGTATGGCGGCGCGGCGAGGCGCCCTCGCCGGTACTGACCGGGCTCACCACCCAATCGTTCGAGGCGCTGCGCACCTTCCTCGACGGCGAGCGCCACTTTTACAAGCTCGAAGTCGAGGCTGCGCTCCAGAAGTACCGTCGTGCCTTCGAACTCGACAGCAACTTTGTCCAGGCATATCTGCGTTACGATTTTGCGCGTAGCTGGAACCTGCAAGCTGTCGATGAAACGGCGCACGCGCGGCTGCTGCTGCTCGCCCACAAGTTGCCCGAGCGCGAGCGGCTCTGGCTCGAAGCAACCGGCATGACGACGCCGCTCCCAGCTCAAGCCGCAGCATGGCGTGCGTTGATCCAACGCTACCCCGACTATCCCCCGATCCTGATGTCGGGGGTCGACGACATCATCCACAGCGGTCCCGTGTACGGTATCAGCCTCGCCGAGACGGTGCCGATCCTCGACCGACTCGCCAAGCTGACGCCCGACAACTCCGACGTCTGGTTCCACAAGGCGGTGGTCGAAGAGGCACTCGGAGCGCAGGAACAGGCGGTGAAATCCTTCCGGAGTGGTGCCGCGCTCGCTGGGGGAGTGTTCAGCCGAGTGATGACGTGGCAGGCCGATCTCAACCAATCGATGCTCGACAGCACTGTGAAGCTCCCTGCAGAAGACGGAATCGCTTTGGCGCGCGCTTTTGGCGACCTTCCGATCGGCAATCCGACGCTGGCGTGGTCGGGGCTGATGGGATTCTCGAAGCTTCGGCTCCCGGAGCGCATGGCAGTGGTCGAACGGGCGCGCGCAGAAGGGATCTACTCCGGTGAGGCGTTGACCGAATCGTACCTCGGCGAGGGGCTGCTCAAGACGGCGCGCGGGGATTGGACCGGCGGCCTGGCGGCGTTGCAGCGGAACGAGTCGGCAAACACCACGGTAGAGAACCGATTCAGTACCGCGCGGATTGCGACGATCGGTGCCTGGCTCGGTACGGTCGCTCCGGCGACGGCCGCCGATGCGGTGCAGCGCGCGCAGGCGATGCCCGGCGCCGAGGAGCTGCCGCGCGACCGGATCGAACTGCGCTGGTTCGACGGCTTGATGGCGATTGTCAGCAACGACGAGCCGAAGCTACGTGAGGTGATCTCAGCATTGGGACGCGAGTCGAGTCCCAGGGCGCTGCATGTCGCGCGATCGCTCAATGCGCTCTGGCAGGTGAAACAGGGTGTGCCAAGTGCCGCCGACTCGGTGCGTGCGATCAGCGACGCCGCGATGCGCGATGGCGATTTCGGGTTCGCGGCCGAAATGGTCAATCGGCTGGTGATTGCCCGGGCACTCCGGGCTAAGGGCAAACCGGCGGAGGTCGAGCGCTACTTGATGTGGATCGATGGGGCATTGAATGCGCCGAGAACGTTCGGGCCCAAGTTTGCTCTTGGGCCGACAGTCATGTTCGAACGCGGCATGGCGCTTGAGGAGGCCGGCGATCACGCCGGAGCGGTGCGACAACTCACCGGGTTCCTTGACGCTGTTGATCAGCCGGCTCCGAGCCAGCAGCCAATGATCGCCGAGGCGCGTCGGGTCGTGGCCGGCACGAAGAATGGTGATGTGGTGCCACAGCCGGGACTCAAGCCGTGAGTATCGAATCGCTCAAGGCTGCACTCGCCGACCGCTACACCATCGAGCGCGAGCTTGGGCACGGTGGCATGGCGACGGTGTTGCTCGCCAAGGACATCACACACCACCGCACGGTGGCTATCAAGGCACTGCACCCCGACCGGCCCGAGGCGGCAGGCCAATCCCTGATCGTGGTGGAGAACCGGCTTCAGGAGCTGAAAGCGAAGATGGATGCCAACTGAATTGCAGTGGGCACGGCCGCACGATGTCGAGCTGGACCTGTTTGGCCTTACCCACATCGGCCGGGTGCGCAAGGAGAACCAGGATCATTTCATGCTCTGCACCGTGCACCAGCAGGTGGTGGTGCATGGCACCTCGCTTCCTGAACCTGATTCGCTGCCACTCCGGGGCGAACGAATCGCGACCTACATGCTGGTGGCCGACGGGGTCGGCAGCGGATCGGGCGGTGGCAAGGCGAGCGAGGTGGCACTCGCCACCATCACGCAGTACGTCACCACGTCGATGCAATCGTATCACGACGCCGGTGAGGCGACGGGCACCGAATTTCACAAGGCATTGACCGGGGCGGCGATGGAGGCACACGCGGCGGTGAAAAAGCAGCAATTGCTCCAGCCCGACGCCAAGATGGCCACCACCCTGACGCTCGCCGTCGCGGTATTCCCGTGGATGTACGTGACCCAGGTGGGCGACAGCCGTTGCTATGTCTACAGGGAGGGCACACTGACGCAGATTACCCGCGACCAAACGATTGCGCAGGGGCTGGTCGATCAGGGCATCCTGACCGCCGATCGCGCCAGCAGGTCGCCATTGAGCAACATCCTGTCGAGCGCCATCGGCAGCGACGAAGCCGTGCCGGTCGTCAGTCGCATCGAGATCCCGCGTGGTTGTGTCGTCTTCCTGACCACCGATGGACTCACCAAGCATGTGAGCGATGCAGAAATCGCGGAGCAGATCAAGACGATGACATCATCCGAGCAACTCTGCCGCTCGCTACTCGACGTGACGCTCGAACGCGGTGGTAGCGACAACATCACGATGATTGCCGGCCGTGCCCCGATTCCTTGACCACCGTCGACCTGGGATTCCTCGGCAGCGACCTATGAGCACCCCCCAATGACCCGCGCCGGCACGACCCTCGGTCGCTACCACCTCCGTACGCAACTCGGTGTCGGCGGGATGGGTGAGGTGTGGCGTGCGCACGATGCGAATCTCGACCGTGAGGTCGCGATCAAGTTGCTCGCCCCAGGCACCATCGCCGACGCCGACACGCAGGCGCGATTCCGCCGCGAAGCGCTGGCCCTTTCGCGGCTCTCCCATCCCGGCATCGCCACGGTGTTCGACTTTGATGCGCACGAGGGGACGCCGTACCTGGTGATGGAGCTGGTCACGGGTGGCGACCTCGAGGCACGCATGGCCATGGGACCGATACCGCTTGCTGAGGTCCGCATCGTCGGCGCTGCCATCGCCGACGCATTGCACGATGCACACACCCACAACATTGTTCACCGCGACCTGAAGCCTGGCAACATCATGTTGACGCCGACCGGCCAGCCGAAGATCCTCGACTTCGGGATCGCGATGCTCCTGAACGATGCGGGCGCCAACAAGCTCACCCGCACCGGGATGATCCTCGGCTCGTTGCCCTACATGGCACCGGAACAGTTGACCGGCGACGCAGACTCGCCGCTGACCGATGTCTACGCACTCGGGGTGCTGCTCTTCGAGATGTGTACCAGTCGCCGTCCGTTCGTGAAGGAACGAGCCGAAGCGCTGATGTTCGAGATTTTCGGAAGCGCGCCGCCCACCGTGCAGTCGCTCCGGCCGGACACGCCAGACGACCTCGACCGACTGGTGATGGCATGCCTCAGCAAGGAACCCTCGGCTCGGCCCACCAGTGCGGCAGCCGTTGCCACTGCCTTGCGCGGTGGCAGCACCTCCTCGTCGCTCACCCCTGCTGTGCCCGCGCCCGCCATGGATCGGATCGGTTCGATTGCCGTGCTGCCACTCCGGAACACGTCGGGTGATCCGACGCAGGAGTACTTCGTCGATGGCATGACCGAGGCGATCATCTCCGACCTGTCTCGCATCAAGGCATTGCGGGTCATCTCGCGAACCTCCGCGATGCAATACAAGGGCTCGACCAAGTCCCTTCCCGAGATCGCGCGCGAGCTGAACGTCGACGCGGTGCTCGAGGGATCGGCCCACCTGGTCGGTGATCGGGTCAGGGTGAGCGTGCAGCTGATTGCTGCTCGCAGGGACGAGACCCTCTGGGCGGATCGCTATGATCGCGATCTGGTTGATGTGTTGACGCTCCAGAGTGAATTGGCAGCGATGGTGGCGCGCGAGATCGCGGTGCAGCTGACGCCGGCCGAAGCTGGGCAGCTGGCACGGCGACAGGTCGTCAATGCTGAGGCACACCTCGAAGTGTTGAAGGCGAGGCACTCGATGTTCGCCGGCACCAAGGACGCGCTGGACATGGCGCTGCGTCACGCTCGGCGTGCACTCGAGCTGGACCCGACGTACGCGTTGGCGTGGTCGGCGCTGGCCGACTGCCAGATCATCCGGGCCGTGCGCGGTATGGCCTCGCCAGCCGAGGCTGGAGCGGAGGCGACCACGGCGGCGCAACGCGCCCGCGAGCTGGACCCCGAGCTAGCCGATGCCTGGTCCTCGCTTGGTTTCATCGCCTCGGTCAGTGGCGACGTCGTCGGTGGCATGGAGTTGTTGCAGAAGGGGGTCGAGCTCAACCCCGGGCATGCGTGGGCTCACGCCATGATGTCGCGGGCACTCTCGGCAGTCGGGCGCATCGACGAGTCGGTTGCCGCGGCAAATCGCGCGATCGAACTCGACCCGCTCTCCTCGCTCATTCGCACCGGCATCGGCGACGCGCTCTACTATGCACGCGAATTTCAGAAGTCGGTGTTCCACTACAAGATGGCGATTGAGTTGGATCCGCGCTTCGACGGCGCGCACACTGACATGGCACGAAGTCTCGAGGCTCTGGGGCGCTTCGACGAGGCACGGGCCGCCTACGAAGACGGGCGCCGCCTCGCGGGCGGGATCGCGGGACCCTCATTCGGTCTTGCCCACCTCGAGGCCGCATCTGGCAACGAAGCCGAGGCACGGCGGATTCTGGCGGAGCTGACGGCGGCACGGGGCAGTCGTGTCGTTTCGGCGTGGGGTATCGGTGCGTTGCACGCGGCACTCGGTGACATCGACGCTGCGTTCGATTGGCTCGAGACGGCGATTGCCGAGAAGGCTTCAGGATTGATGTTCCTTCGCACGCATCCGCGACTCGATCCGATCCGGGACGACCCGCGGTATTGGCCGATGGTTGAGCGCGTCGGGCTTGCTGATGCGGGGGAGGAGAGGTGAGTGCGCTCGATCGGCTCCGCACAGCGCTGGCGGACAGGTACACCATCGAGCGCGAGCTTGGCCAGGGTGGCATGGCGACGGTGTACCTCGCGCATGACATCAAGCACGATCGCGATGTCGCGATCAAGGTGCTGCGTCCCGAACTCGCGGCAGCGATCGGTGCCGAACGGTTCCTGGCTGAGATCAAGACCACGGCCGGTCTGCACCATCCCCATATCCTCCAGCTCTTCGATTCCGGGGAGGCCGACGGACTGCTCTATTTCGTGATGCCGGTGGTCGAAGGCGAGTCGCTTCGCGAGCGCATCACACGCGAGCAGCGGTTGCCGATCGCGGACGCCGTCCGCATCGCCAGCGATGTCGCCTCGGCACTCGACCACGCACATCGCCACGGCGTCGTCCACCGGGACATCAAGCCCGAAAACATTCTCCTCCAGGATGGTCAGGCGCTGGTCGCCGATTTCGGAATCGCCATCGACCAAGTGACCGCCGGCAGTCGGCTCACGGGAACGGGCATCTCGATTGGTACCCCGCAATACATGAGCCCGGAACAGGCACTCGGTGAGCGTGTGCTCGATGCCCGCACCGATATCTACGCCCTCGGCGTCACGCTGTACGAGGCGCTGACCGGTACAACCCCGTTTACCGGACCCACGGCCCAGGCGATCGTCGCCAAGGTGATCACTGAGAAGCCGGCGCCACCGTCGCGACGGCGACGAGAGATTCCGGCGTACATCGATCGTGCCGTGATGACGGCCATCGAAAAGGCGCCGGAGCGGCGATTCGAGACGGCGGCGGCATTCCGAGTCGCGCTGATGGAGAGCGCGTTGGCACCAGCGCGGCCCCGTTGGTGGCCTGCAGCTGCGATCGCGATCGGCCTCTCGGGCATCGCCGCGGCGGTCATGCTGACAACACGACCGAACCAGGCGGCCCAACCGATCAGATCCCATGTGCCGGACTCCGCGGCCACGCGACTGGTTGCCGATGCCGCCGACCTGGTGTTGCGTCGGCAAGATTGTGCACGTGCCGTTGAGGAGTATTCCGATGCCGCGTTTCGTGATTCCCTCTACACGGAGGCGTTTGCGGGACTGGCGATGGCGCGTGCGACGTGTGCCCTGTTCGGTACCCAGAACCCGCGGTCGGAATTCCAGGCCGCCGCGAACGCGGCCGACAAGGCCATCTCCCTCGACCCTCGGGCCACCACCGCGTACATCGCGCGGGGAATGGCCCGACTGTTCAATGATCAGGATT
This sequence comes from Gemmatimonadota bacterium, assembly GCA_039933845.1. GTDB lineage: Bacteria > Gemmatimonadota > Gemmatimonadetes > Gemmatimonadales > GWC2-71-9 > Palsa-1233. The sequence continues at coordinate 28,961 of JBDTNH010000001.1, read as the reverse complement.
GGGATGGTGCCGAGCAGGAGTTCAATCGTGCCTCGGCGATCGATTCCACACGGTTCGAGCCGTGGTTGTTCAGGGTTTGGGTCCATCTGGCCCGCGGGGAGATCGATTCCGCCATCGGATCGATCGGCCGTGCCAAGCAGCTGGCGCCGGTGGCGGCGATTGTCGGCGTCCGCATGGCGACAGTCTATCGACTTGACGGACGTTTCGACGCCGCCGATCGTGCACTGAGCGAAGTCCTGGAGCGCGATTCATTGCAGGAACTTGCGCGGGCCGAGCGAGTCGATCTCGAACTGGCCAGGGGGCAGTGCGGCGAGGCCCTCGCCGCGGCAGATTGGCTGGATCGCCATCGTTCGCTGCAGAGCCCCAAGATCACGGACCAATATACGCGCGGTGTCGTCGCCGCCACCTGGGCGATGTGCGGGCGGCGCGCTGCGGCGGTCGGCGTTGCCGACAGCCTCGAACGCGTCGGCGCAAACCACGGATATGTCGATCCGTTGGCCATCGCGATGGTCTATGGCAGTCTGGCCCGACCCGAGGACATGTACCGCTGGCTCGATCGTGCCGTTGAGGGTCACAACTGGGGCTTGTTCTTTCTGAAGTACCTTTCGATGTTCGCCCCGTACCGCGACGATCCCCGATTTCTGGAGCTCGCCCAGCGGGCACACCTGAACTAGGCTACTCAAGCAACCTGCACCCCAACGACGACGTGACCCGGGACGGCTCTGCACTTGTCGTCCATGAATCCGCCGCCCCATCGCAGGTGAGTGCGGTCACGAATTCGGCGGTCCGGACGCGTCAACCGATGAAGCGGGTTGACGGATCGTGAGAATTGTTGCCCTCAACGTTTCACTCGACAATCGCGGAGAGTCTCGATGAAGTCTGATCGAATTGTTGCGTTGGTGTTCATGATCGCACCCTGCTTGTCCGCCCAATCCCCCGCCGGCATCACTCGCTGGGAGGCGACTGCGTCTCGCGTGACGATCACGCGCGATGATTGGGGGATTGCCCACGTACACGGACGGAGCGACGCCGACGCGGTGTTTGGGATGATCTATGCGCAGGCGGAGGACGACTTCAATCGGGTCGAGACGAACTACCTGAATGCACTCGGGCGCTTGGCGGAGGCCGAGGGGGAGTCGGCGATCTGGAGCGACCTGCGGATGAAGCTCTTCATCGATCCCGACACGCTGCGCGTGCTCTACCGCCAGAGCCCGAAGCCGCTGGTGGCGCTGATGGATAGCTGGGCCGACGGCCTCAACTACTACCTGCAGAAGCATCCCGAGGTGCACCCCAAGGTCATCCACAAGTTCGAGCCGTGGATGGCGCTGGCGTTCAGTGAGGGCAGTATCGGCGGCGATATCGAGCGCGTGAGCCTCGGTGGGCTGCGTGCGTTCTACGGTGGTGCGGGGCAGGGCGCTCCGGGTGGAGATGACGAGGCCGAAAGTGAATCGGCGCTCCCCCGTGAGCCCGGCGGCTCCAACGGCATCGCGATTGCACCGTCCCGCAGCGCCAACGGTCGGGCGCTCCTCTGGATCAATCCGCACACCTCCTTCTACTTCCGCTCTGAACTGCAGATGACCAGCGACGAGGGACTCAACGCCTACGGGGCCGTGACCTGGGGACAGTTCTTCATCTATCAGGGATTCAACCCGACGGCGGGCTGGATGCACACCTCGAGCGGCGTCGACAACATCGACGAGTATCTCGAGACTGTCGAGCGCCGTGATGGCCGCTTGATGTACCTGCACGACGGTACCTGGCACCCGATGGTGAGTCGCGAGATTGTCGTCCCCTATCGGTCGGCCGATCAGATGGCCACACGACGGTTCACGGCGTACTTCACCCCGCATGGTCCGGTGGTGCGGTCTGCGGATGGCAAGTGGGTGACCACCGCACTCATGAACGATCCGATGCATGCGTTGATGCAGTCGTACGACCGGACCAAGGCGAGGAACCTCACCGAGTACCTGAAGGTGATGGAGTTGCACACCAACTCGTCGAACAACACCCTGTTCGCCGACGCCGAGGGGAACATCGCCTACCTGCACTCGAACTTCATTCCGCGTCGTGACACCACCTTTGACTGGAGTCGTCCGGTCGATGGCAGCATGTCGGCCACCGAGTGGCACGGCGTGCTTGCGCTCGATGAGACGCCCAACGCGATCAATCCGGCGTCGGGCTGGGCGTACAACGTCAACAACTGGCCCTGGTCGACGGCCGGTGCAGACAGCCCCGCCCGCTCGGCGTTTCCGAGCTATGTCGAACGAGGAGACGCCGAGAGCATGCGGGGCCTCCATCTGCTCGGCCTGCTACCCGACTTGCGTAGTGTCACGATGACATCGCTCCGCAACACCGCGTTCGACAGTTATATGCCCGCGTTCGGGATCATGATGCCGGCGCTGATTCGGGCCTACGACGGACTCCCCGCCGCTGATCCGATGCGTGCCAAGCTCGCGGGTCAGGTGGGCATGTTGCGTGACTGGGACTACCGGTGGTCGGCGACATCGGTCGCCACGTCAGTGGCGATTTATTGGGGAACCGAATTGCAGCGGCGCCAGATGGGTGCGGCTCGGCGGGTAGGGCTTGGCTTCGAACAATTCATCGCCGAACGCGCGGCACCCGCCGATCTGCTCGCGGCACTGACGGCAGCGAGTGACAAGTTGACCACCGACTTCGGGAAGTGGGCGACGCCGTGGGGTGAGATCAATCGCTTCCAGCGGCTCGACGACCAGATCGTCTCCCACTTCGATGACAGCAAGGCGAGCATCCCGGTGCCGTTCGCATCGGCCACGTGGGGCTCGCTGGCGTCGTATGGTGCGCAGCAATATCCCAACACGAAGCGGTGGTACGGCACGAGCGGCAACAGTTTCGTGGCCGTGGTCGAGTTCGGACGTGATAGTGTCCGGGCACGTGCCGTGACCGCGGGTGGCGAGAGCGGCGACGTCAACTCGCCGCATTTCAATGATCAGGCCGCACGCTATGCCAGTGGCGAGCTCAGGCCGGTGTACTTCTATCCCGGACAACTCGTCGGCCACACCGAGCGGGTCTACCGGCCGGAGTGACCCCGGCAGTCCGAGGAAGGTCTCCCGGTGACAAGACCTGGAGCCGAAAGATGCGTACGACCCTTCGCAGTTCACACCTGATTCCGGTCACCCGGCTGCTCAGCATGCTGGCCGGCGCGGGCTGCACCTCGTCGCCGTCGGGCTCCGGGCCAGGTGAGCTCGCCCTCGGCACTTGGGGCGCGCACGAGGCCGCCGTCATGGTGACCGACTCCGTGGTGCACGTGCATGTCGGATGCACCTTTGGTGACATGCCACCGGGCGTCACGCTCGACGCCGATGGCCGGTTCACCGTCGATGGCAGCTATGTGCTGCGCGCCTATCCCGTCCTCGTGGGTCCATCCCTGCCAGCGCAGTTCAGCGGTCAGGTGATCGGGCGGCGACTCACGCTTGCCATTGCAGTGAACGACACGGTGGAGAAGAGGATTGTGGCACTTGGGCCCGTGACCGTGACGTTGGGAGTCGAGCCGACCATGGCCAACTGCCCCATCTGCGCGGTTCCAAGGAATGATCTGCTGAGGCGATCTGTGCCATAGATCAGGCCTACCGCATTGAGTGTCAACTCCCGGAATGAAATTGACTAGTCTGACTAGTCCAATTATCATAAGCGATGCCTGACGAATACTCGATCTACGATGCCAAGGCCAAGCTCTCCGCCCTCGTCCGCCAGGTCCGGGAGGGTCGCAGCTTCGTCATCACCGTCCATGGTGAGCCGGTCGCGGAACTGCGGCCGATCGAGGTGGCCGTCGAGGGGAACAGCCTTGAACGTCGGCTCAAGGAAATGACCGCATCGGGCCAGATCACTCCGGCCCGTCGCTCCCCATCTGACCCCAAGGCATTCCCTGTCGGGAAAGCTGTACCTGGTGCCCTGCAACGGTTCCTGGACGACCGCGATTGAGCAGCGCGTACGTCGACAGTTCCGTCATTGTCGCGATCGCATTCAATGAGGCGAGGGCGGCCGACTGGGTCAGCCGGTTGCGGACGTACACCGACGTGCTGTCGGCTCCGCTGTTGGAGGCAGAGGTCCGGGCCGCAGCCCGTCGAGATCACGTATTGGTCAATGAGGAGTGGCTGAGTGCAGTGCAGTGGATAATCCCGAGCCGGGGGCTTCAGCCCGAGATCATTCGCGTCTTGGGGGCCGGGTACGTCGGCGGAGCCGATTGCTGGCATCTGGCGACTGCCCTGTATGTTGCGAACCACCCGTCCGATTTTGATTTCCTGACCCTCGATGCCCGCCAACGCGAGGTCGCAGCTCACCTGGGATTCCGGACGCCACTATCTCCACCCCGACGGGAAGCGCCGTGATGATTTTACCCCCAGTTCGCTCCTTCGCCATCCGTACCAGCATCACCGCGACCACGCTTGCGGTGATCTTCTGCTCGCCGAAGCTCACCGCCCAGGATCGACAACCCACGATCCCACCACCGACCATCGTGGAGTACCATCCGCGCAGTCGCCTTGTGGTGCCCCAGCACCCCGTGCCGCGCGCCAAGTATCCGGCGGTCGATGTGCATGGTCATCCGCCGCGGCTCGACAATGCCGCCACGATCCGGACGGTGTTGGCCGCGATGGACTCGCTCAACATCGGCGTCATGGTCCAGGCGAACGGAACATCCGGTGAGCGTCTCACCGGGCAGATCGCCGCAGTGAAGGCAGCCGGCCTGAGTGATCGCTTCGTCTTCTTCACGACGCTCGACCTCGGCGTCGTGAAGCAGGGCGACGGCGTGAAGCTCGCCGAGCAACTCAAGCGCGATGTCGCAGCAGGAGCGGTCGGCATCGGCGAGCTCAACAAGGGGTTCGGTCTCTCGGCGCGTGGTGCCGATGGTGCGCGTCTGCATCTCGACGACCCGGAGCTCGACATCGTCTGGGAGACGGCGGCCGATCTCGGGGTCCCGGTGTTCATTCACACGGCCGATCCCGCGGCGTTCTTCGAGCCGCTCGACTTCACCAACGAGCGTTGGCTGGAGATGGCGCTGTTCCCGAGCCGGCGGTTCAACGATCGTTCGCGGTTTCCAACCTTCGATACACTGATGGCCGAGCGGGAGCGGATGATCGCGAAACACCCGCGGACCACCTGGATCCTGGCGCATATGGGTTGGTACGCCGACGATCTGGCCAAGCTTGGTCGGTTGTTCGACAAGTATCCCAACGTGAACGCGGAGGTCGGCGCGATTCTCTACGACCTCGGGCGTCAGCCGCGCACCGCGCACGACTTCTTCGTGATGTACCAGGATCGCATCCTGTTCGGGAAGGACTCGTTCCAACCATCGGAATATCCCTACTACTGGCGCGTCTTCGAGACGGCCGACGAATACTTCGACTACTACCGCGACTACCACGCGTTCTGGAAGCTCTACGGTCTGGACCTTCCGGATGTGGTGCTCAAGAAGCTCTACCAGGGTAACGCCGAGCGGATCATTCCCAACCTGCCACACCGGTGAGCGGCCGGTATCAAGGACATCGCATGACGGACCAATTCCGCACCGGGCTGGTGACGTTCCTGGTGATGGTGACGCTTTCCGGCTGTGAGCTCCAGCGGTTGCCGCAGGCTCAAGGTGGTGCGGCAGTCGTCGTACCGGGCAGTGAGCTGACGGGGGCCTGGCGCTCGAAGATCCAGTTCGACAAGGGCGTGTTGTCAGGCGTCACCGACCTCGAATTCCTGTACGCCTACAACGTCGGTGGGACGATGACGGAGTCGTCGAACTACGACGAGGCCGCGAACTCCTCCCCGCCGGCGTATGGGGTGTGGCGGAAGACGGGGCCGCGCCAGTTCGAGACCCGATACGTCTTCTATCAGACGCGGGCGCCAGGACCCGCCGATGGCGAGGGAGCCGCCGGTGGCTGGCTGCCGGCCGGTCACGGCGTGCTCACGGAGCACATCACGCTCTCGGCCGATGGGAACAGCTACACCTCCACCGTGCACTACGATTCGTTCGACAAGGATGGTCAGCCGGCGGATGGCGGTGGGGATGCCACGGGCGCGGGTACTAGGATCACGTTCGATTCGCTGTAAAGCGGGAGCCCACGAGCCGTCCACAGGCTGAAGCCTGGGCTCGGCACTGAAAGAGGCTCAAGCCTCAAATGGGGATATTCCTCGGGACAAGGCGGGTTTACCCGCCCTCAGTGCCGAGAAGCGGCTCTCAGCCGCTGGCCCGAGCGCGAAACAGCCCGCCCGGCGTGATGCCGGACGGGCTGCTGTGCTCCGTGTGCCCCCGAAGGGGCGAACTGCTTAGAGCTTGACGACGCTCTCAGCGGCCGGGCCCTTGGCGCCCTGGACGATATCGAACTCCACCCGCTCGCCCTCGGCCAACGACTTGAAGCCGCTGCCCTGGATCGCCGAGTGATGGACGAAACAATCCTTTTCGCCATTCTCGGGGGTGATGAAGCCGAAGCCCTTGGCGTCGTTGAACCACTTCACGGTGCCGGTTGTACGCATTGGTCTATCCTTTGATGCTGTGTCGTTGAGCGGCAAGGCCGCCAGTTCCGACTGTTCTCCGCGATTGGCCCCGCGGAGTTGGGTCCTGCCACAGCCGGGGCACTCGCCCATTGCTGCTCACGATCGTCGCACCAAGAAAAAAGGGACCCAAGTCATATCTGGGCCCCTGACGTCAAGCACACTCGATCGTCTTCTGGCACACTAACCGTGCAATCAAGGTACCACCGGGTCCGGCAAGTGGCAAGTGGCAAGTGGCAAGTGGCAAGGGTGGTGGGGGGTGGCGGGTCGGGGGGCCCCAAGGGAGATTCCCTCCATGCCTACTCCAGACGCGCCCGCACAGCCCCAGACCCTGTACGACTTCGAGGCCACCACCATTTCGGGGGAGCCCCTCCGGCTGGCCGACTTCCGCGGTCAGGTCGTCATCGTGGTGAATGTTGCCAGCACCTGCGGCTTCACGCCCCAGTATCGGGGATTGGAGGCGATCTATCGCCTCTACCGGGACGATGGGCTGGCGGTGCTGGGCTTCCCGTGTGACCAATTCGGGTCTCAGGAATCGGGCGACGAGGCGACGATCGCCACCTTCTGCCAGACCAGCTACGACGTCAGCTTCCCGATGTTCTCCAAGGTGAAGGTCAACGGCCCGGAGGCCCACCCGCTGTTTACCTGGCTCGAAGACGAAGAGCGAGGCATTCTGGGGAGTCGGTCGATCAAGTGGAACTTCACCAAGTTCCTGGTCGGCCGCGACGGTATGGTGCGCGAACGCTTCGCGTCCCGGACGACTCCCGAGGCGCTGGTTGCCAGTCGGGCGTTCCGGGCGGCGCTCGAAGCGCCACGAGCGGAGCACCTGCGCTGAGCCGTAGTGGCCTCCCAGCGGTCTTGCGGTTCCGGGACCTGGTCTGGTTCTACGTGGCGGCGATCTTCGTGATCCGCCTTGTGCCGGTCGCCGCCGCCGTCGGCCCATCAATCGTCGGCTGGTGGGCGATCAGCCTCGTCTGCTTTTTCCTCCCGCTGGCGCTCACGGTGATCGACCTCGCCTCGAGGGAGCCCGGCGAAGGGGGTCTCTATCTCTGGGTTCGTCGTGCCTTCGGTGACACCCATGCCTTCCTGGCGGGCTGGGCCTACTGGACCTCGACGGTTGTCTATCTACCCAGCGTCCTGATGTTCGCGAGCGCGCAGGTCGCGGGGATCCTCCCCGCTACGGCTGGACTGGCCGGCGATCCGCGCTTTCAGGGGGCCACGTCGCTGGTGCTCCTGGGGCTGATCACGGCGGTCAACCTGCTGGGACTCCGACGAGCAGCTCGGGTCACCACGGTATCGGTTATCGCGTCGCTGGTCACCGTGGCGGGTCTGGCGGTTCTCGCCACTGTGGTCGCGATCCGGACCGGATCGGCGACGACGTTCACGGTCGTGTCGATGCGACCGCGGCTTGGTGGACTCGAGGGCCTCCTCTTCCTCTCGACACTCGCCTACATGTTCGCCGGTTTCGAATCCGGGTCGTTGCTCGGCGACGAGGTGCGCGATGCCCGCCGCACGGTGCCGCGGGCGGTGCTTGCGGCCGGGGGGCTCATCACGGTCCTGTATGTGGTCACCTCGGTCGCGATGTTGGTGATCCTGCCGGGTTCAGCGCTCAGTGGGCTACACGGCTTCTCCGACGTGGTGCGGCTTGGCGCGGAGGCGGTCGGGGGACCACGGGCCGCGGCGGTGGGAACGTCATTGGTCTCGCTGTTGCTGGCGATCATGTCGGTGGGCACGCTCAGCGTCTGGCTCGCGGCGGCCGCACGGTTGCCGTTTGTCGTCGGACTCGATCGCTACCTGCCGGCTCGGTTCGGCGCGGTCCATCCCCGTTGGCACACCCCGCACATCGCAATCCTGACGATGGCCATCCCGGCGGCAATCCTGGTGGTGCTCTCGGTCGCGGGCGGTCCGGTCGAACAGGTCTACCGGATGCTGGTGGCGCTCGAGATCGTGATCTTCCTTTTGCCGTTCCTGTACATCTTCGGAGCCCTCGTCAAGCTCCGGCATGAGCCGGTCCACCCAGTGCATCGCAGGGTGCCGGGTGGGTCGCCCGGGGCGATCCTCGTCGGCGGGCTGGGGCTGGTGGTCACGGCCGGTTCGGTACTGCTGGCGATGCTGCCCGGTGAGGGGGTCGAGAATCCACGCGGTTTCTACCTTACGGTACTCGGGTCGCTGGCGCTGAATCTCACGCTCGGGGTCCTGGCGCTCCGGCGTGGTCGGCGGTCGCGCGCGGCGCCGCTGGCGCCTGAGTCACCGTGATCTGGACGTCGTCCGGACCGCGCGGAGTCGTTCCGTCATTTGTTCGGGCGACTGGCCATTGAAGTGCAGTTGGGCCCAGAGCTCCATGGTCACCAGCCGTTCGCCGGTGTGTGGGTGGCCCGCAATCACGTCGCGGATCCGGTCCGCTTCCCGGTGGCCCCACTTGAACAACCCTGCGATAATCCCTCCTTGCAGGATCGCGGTGTAGCCTGCCCGCATCCCATCCGGCACGGCGAAGCCCACCTTCGGCGCGTCGATGATGCCACGCGGCAGGTGGTCCTGCGCCATGCTCCGTACTACGCGCTTGCGGACCCCACGATGGATCTTTGATCGGTAGGGGAGGTGGAGAGCGAAATCAATCAGGTCCGATTCCAGAAACGGCACCCGTGCTTCGATGGAGGCAGCCATGCTCCGGTTGTCGTTGGCCACCAATAATTCTCGCAGATGGGTGTACATGTCCTCGAGCGCACGGACGGTCGCCGCACGATCACCGACGTTTCGGATCGGCTCGAGTTTGGCAAAGAGGTCGCGGGCTCGTCGGCGGCGTTGGCCACCGTCGATCGACAATTCGGCTGAGGGTGGGCCTTGAAGCCAGGTCGCCCTTCGCTCGAACGGCTCTTCGGCCAACTTCGCCACCGAAAAGGGTGCCAAATGGCCGAGGAGACGTCCCAACAGGCGGAACGGCCGGCGATCCGGAATCAGGCGCCCATGCCAGGCGCGCTGTCGCCACATCCGACCCGTCTCCTCGATCCAGGGATACCCGGAGAACAGCTCGTCGGCTCCCTCACCGGTCAAGAGCACCTTGAATCCGTCGGCGCGCACCGCCTCGCTGACGCGGAGCGCCAGCGGATTCTGTTGGAAGAAGATCGGGTCATCGCTGTGCCAGGCGGCCAGGGCCAACAGCCGGGGGTAATCGCTGTCGAGGATTGGGATGCGACGAAGCTCGACACCGACATGGTCCGCCACGATCTGCGCCTTGTCGGCCTCCGAATTCTTGAGCCCCTCTGCTTCGGCAACATAAGTGACCAGATCGGCACGGTGCCGTTTTGCGATGGCCGTCGTCAGCGAAGAGTCCACGCCACCGCTGCACATCACCGCAAGCGGCGCGTCGCTCTGGAGATGCATCGCGACGCTGCGCTCGAACAATCCCCGGAACTGGGCGACATGGTTCTCGAACGACTCGTCAGCCCCAGCGACAATGCGCGGGACGTCGATGTCCCGTTCGATGTCGAACCATGCGTGAATCTGTCGGTCGGCGCCGTCGCAGCGCATGAGTGTCCCCGGCTCGAGGTGACGCACGCCCTCGAACGCCGTCCAGTCACCCGAGAGCCGGTCCAGATAGAGATTGGTGACGAGTGCGTGCATGTCGGGTCGACACGCTATCGAGGGGTGAGCGAACAGCGCCTTGGCTTCCGAGGCGAACGCCAGCGTGTCGGATGTCGCGGCCCAGTACAACGGCTTGATGCCGGTCCGGTCGCGGGCAAGCCAGAGTGTCTCGGTCGTGAGATCGAACCAGGCGAGCGCGAACATCCCGTTGAATCGGGGAACGGCGGCCTCCGGCCCCCACCTGCTGAGGGCATGCAGGACCACTTCGGTGTCCGTGTTCGACCGGAACTGCACTCCCTCACGCTCGAGCTCCATGCGGAGTGCTTGCCAGTTATAGACTTCGCCGTTGTAGGAGAGGGTGCTGGTACCGTCTGGCATCACGAAGGGTTGGTGGCCAGACGCCGTGAGGTCGAGTATGCTCAACCGGTCGAGACCCAGCGCCACGGGGCCATGCGACCAGATGCCTCGGTCGTCCGGGCCTCGATGGGCCTGACGATCCAGCATCCGCACAACGATGGATGCGTCGGCTGTGGCGCCGTCGTGACGCAGAAAACCCGCGAGTCCACACATGCTTCCCCCATGGGAGGAGTGCGCACGTGGCACCGCTGTCCGAGGCATCCAAATCCCCGACCGGCACCGCTCGGCACTCGGGTTCGAGCCCAATAACTTCACGCAGGCCCACGTGACGATTGCCAGGCGTCCGATCACGTGGGTCGCGCGGCTCGGTGCCGCGCTGTATTTCCGAGTGCGCTACTCGGGGAACTTGATTCCACCCGAAGGTAGCGTGCTCCTCGTCGCCAACCACCCCAATTCGCTGCTCGACCCCGTGCTGGTCCTCGCCGCCGCCCGGCGTCCGGTGCGATTTCTCGCCAAGGCCCCCCTCTTCGATGACCCGCTGACCGGATGGTTCGTCCGACTCGGCGGCGCGATCCCGGTCCACCGGCGTCAGGATGCGGCCATGGGTGCCGTCCAGAATGACGCGATGTTCGCATCGGTCCACGCGGCACTCCTGGCGGGTGACGCGATCGGATTGTTTCCGGAGGGTGTCTCGCACAGCGGCGCATCCCTCGCCCCGCTCAAGACCGGCGCCGCGCGCATCGCGCTCGGCGCCGCCCGACAAATCGGCGGGGCGTTCCCCATTGTCCCGGTTGGGCTCGTCTTCCGGTCCAAGGACACCTTCCGGTCCCGAGCGCTTGTGCTGCGAGGCGAGCCAGTCGCGTGGTCCGATCTCGCGGAACGCCGCACCGATGACGTCGACGCAGTCCGGGAGCTCACCGGTCGGATCGAGGCATCGCTCCGGCGCCAGACCATCAACCTCCTCTCCTGGCAGGACCAGCCCGCCGTCGAGATGGCGGTCAGGATCTGGGAGGCCGAACAGCGGGTCCTGCCCGATGGCGGCGGGCGGGTGCTCCGGATCGGGGAAGCCGCTCGCATGCTGGAACAGGCACGGGACGTCTCGGATCCCGAGGTGCAGACCATCGTCGAGGAGCTGGCCACCCACGCTCGGCGGCTGGACCGGCTCCGATTGCGTCCGGCCGATCTTGCCTCCGGTCCAGGGTCGAAGCGCGGATCACTCCGAGCACTCAGCGTCTTGCCGATGCTGCTGCCGCTCTCCCTGGCCGTTGCGGTCGCGAGCTGGCTCGCGTTCCTGGTGCCGTATCAACTCACAGGATTCGTGACGAGGCGCCTCCATCTCGCCGAGGATATCCGGTCGACATGGAAGGCATTGCTCGGCTCCGCGATCTATCTGATCTGGATGATGGCACTGACGGCACTCGTGTGGCGATACTCCGGTTGGCCGTTGGCGCTTATCGTCCTGGTCGGGCTTCCGGTCATCGGAGTGGTTGGGTTGATCATCCGCGAACGCTGGGGCGGCGCGTGGCAGGACGCCCGACGATTCCTGCTGGTCCGCTCCCGGCGTAGCTTGGTGGCATCGCTTGGGCTGCGACAGCGTGAACTGGCCGCCCACCTTGAGCACTTCCTGCTGCGATATCCCGCCGTCGAGGAGCCCTGATGGACCAGCCGATGTCGCACGTCGCCACCCCACGCGATGATCCGAAGACGATCTGGTCCTGGGCGTTCTACGACTGGGCCAATTCGGCATTCACCACCCTGGTGGTCACCTTCATCTATGGGACCTACTTCACCAAGGCGATGGCGCCCGACGAGGTGACCGGCACGGCGTGGTGGTCGCGCGCGGTGGCGCTCTCCGCCGTGCTGATCGCCGTCCTCTCGCCAGTGCTCGGTGCGGCCGCAGATCGGACCGGGACCCGGAAGCGCTGGCTGATGTTCACCACCGCGACCTGCATCACGGGCACGGTGGCGCTGGCGTTCGTACCGCCGGGTTCGAGCCGGAACGCGATGCTCGCACTCGCGATCTTCGTGATCGCGAATGTGGCGTTCGAGGTGGGGGGGGTGTTCTACAATGCCTTCCTGCCGATGATCGCCTCGCCGGCGCGGATCGGACGGATTTCTGGCTACGGTTGGGGACTGGGTTACGTCGGCGGGATGGCGTGCATGGGTGTCGCGCTGGTCGGCTTCGTCCGGCCCGAGGTGCCATGGTTCGGGATGTCGACCGCGAACGGCTGGAACATTCGAGCCACCAACCTGTTGGTTGCCGGCTGGTTCCTGCTCTTCTCGCTGCCCATTTTCATCATCATTCGTGAACGACCCCGCACCGGCGGGCGCTTCGAGATCGCGGGCGTCTACCGCGACCTCAGGCAGACCATCGGCAACATTCGCCGCTACAAGGAGATGTTGCGATTCCTTCTCGCGCGGCTGATCTACAACGACGGCCTCGTGACGATCTTCGCCTTCGGCGGGATCTACGCGGCCGGCACGTTCGGGATGACACTCGCCGAGGTGATCATGTTCGGCGTGGTGCTCAACATCGCCTCGGGTGCGGGGGCGTTGTTGTTCGGCGTTGTCGACGACCGCATTGGTGGCAAGCGCACGATCCAGGCGACATTGGTGGCACTGGCGATCGCGACGGGCCTCGCGGTGTGGGCTCCGAATCGGACCTGGTTCTGGATTGCGGGGATCATGATCGGCATCTTCGTCGGCCCCAATCAGTCGGCGAGTCGGTCGCTCATGGGACGCTTCGTGCCCGAGCGCCATCAAGCCGAGTTCTTTGGCTTCTTCGCCTTCTCGGGGAAGGCCACGTCGTTTCTGGGCCCGCTGATGCTCGGCTTCGCCTCGCAACTCTTCGGCACCCAGCGCGCCGGCGTGGCCACCGTCCTGCTCTTCCTGCTCGTTGGACTGGTCCTGTTGTCGCGTGTCGACGAACGCGACGGCATCGCTGCCGCGGGTTCACCCACTCCGGAGCCAAGCTGATGGAACGCCGACACTTCCTGCACACCGCCGCCCTGGGGGGCATCGTCCCCCTGCTACCACATCATGGGGGGGGGACTGACGCTGACGTACCGGCCCACGCCGAATTCCTGGCGTCCCGTCGTGGCGAACTCGACGAACTCTCCGTCGCGGAGCTCGCGGAGGGCATGGCCTCCGGGCGGTGGACGTCCCGATATCTGGTCGAACGGTACCAGCGGCAGATTGCTCTGCTTGACGCGCCGCGTGGTGGGCTGCATGCCGTGATCGAACGGAACCCCGACGCACTCGAGATCGCCGACACGATGGATGCCGAACGCCGAGCCGGTCGGGTGCGCGGTCCCATGCACGGGATCCCTGTGTTGATCAAGGACAATATCGACACCGGCGACAAGATGATGACGACGGCCGGCGCACTGGCACTGGTGGGGCCCGGCGCGACACGCGACGCCTTCATCGTCGAACGGCTGCGCGCGGCGGGTGCGATCGTGCTCGGCAAGACCAACCTGAGCGAGTGGGCCAACTTCCGTTCGACCCGTTCGTCGAGCGGCTGGAGCAGTCGCGGCGGCCAGACACGGAACCCGTACGTGCTCGACCGCAACCCGTGCGGTTCGTCGTCGGGATCGGGCGCGGCAGTGTCGGCGAGTTTCTGTGCCGTTGCGATCGGGACCGAGACCGATGGTTCGATTGTCTGTCCCTCGAGCGCCAACGGCGTCGTCGGCCTCAAGCCGACGGTCGGTCTCTGGAGTCGCTCCGGGATCATCCCGATCTCGTCCACGCAGGACACCGCCGGCCCGATGGGTCGCACCGTCTCCGACGTCGCCATGCTGCTCGGCGCTCTCACCGGTGCCGATCCGCGCGACGGCGCAACCGCTGGCTCCGCGGGACATTCCCGGAACGACTACACCACCTTCCTGCGCACCGACGGACTTCGCGGGAAGCGGATCGGGATCCTGCGCGATGCGTTCGGTTTCCACGAGAAGGTCGACGCCATCATGGAGGAGGCGATCAAGGCGATGCGCGCGGCGGGGGCGGTGATCATCGACCCGGTCAAGATCACTTCGCCCCGGACCATCGGTGCCTGGGAGCATCTGGTGCTGCAGGTCGAGTTCAAGGATGGCGTCAACCGCTATCTCGCGGCGCGAGGAGCCAAGGCACCGGTGCGCTCGCTCGCCGATGTGATCGCATTCAATGAAGCGAATGCCGCGATGGCGATGCCGTACTTCGGGCAGGAGACGCTGATCGCCTCGAACGCGCGCCCCGGCATCGACGACGCCGATTATCTGGATGCTCGCACCAAGATGCTGCAGGGTGCCCGCGCCGATGGCATCGATGCCACCCTCCTGCACGACCGACTCGATGCGATCATGGCGCCGACCGGCGGGCCGGCATGGACCACTGATGTGGTCAACGGCGATCACGACAGTGGCGGCGAATCTGGGCACTCGGCGCGCGCGGGATATCCGAGCATCACCATTCCTGCCGGCTTTGTCTCGGGATTGCCGGTGGGGATGTCGCTCTTCGGTACGGCGTGGCAGGAGGGGCCGCTGCTCGCGATGGCCTTTGCGTTCGAGCAGGCAACCAAGATGCGGCGGCCACCGACATTTCTGCCATCGCTGGTGACCAACGGCCCGTGAAGCGACTCCGTCCGATTGTCCTCGGAGGTCGTGGTATCCGACTTGAGCCGCTGGAGATGGCGCACGCTGAAGGTCTCGGGCGCGCCAGCGCCGACGGCGCGCTCTCGGAACTCGGCTACACCTCGGTCCCCAGACCGGACGATGTGACGCGCTACATCGAAGACGCGCTCGCGGGTGCTGCAGCAGGCACCATGCTCCCATGGGCGGTGCGCGACCTCGTTACGGATCTGATCGTGGGCAGCACACGGTATCACGACATCGTGCCCGCCGCCAACCGGGTGGAAATCGGCTACACCTGGTACGCCGCGACCTCGCAGCGGACTCATGTGAACACCGCATGCAAGCTGCTCCTGCTGGATCATGCCTTCCAGGGATTGGAATGCGGGGTGGTCGGGCTTCGGACCGATGTGCTCAACCTCCGATCCCAGCGGGCGATTGAACGGTTGGGCGCCCAGCGGGATGGGGTGATTCGCCATCACCAGGTGCGGCGTGATGGCTCGGTCCGGGACACGGTGATGTACAGCATCCTCGCGTCCGAGTGGCCGGCGGTCCGTGCTCGGCTCCAGGCAGCTACCTGACCCACTGGCGGGGACGGGCTCTAGCCCGTATCGTCAACGGTTGATTTGGATGATCTTCTCCCTCTCCATTCCTCGGAGGTCCCGTGTTCGTTCGCCGCCTGACCTTTCTCGCCATCCTGCCCGTCCTCGCCTGTGCTCCCAAGGCCGCCGAGCCGGATGTCCCCGCGCCGCCGCCCGAGCCGGCGGAACTCACCATCCATATGACGGACTACACCTTCGCGGCCCCCGATACGGTTGCCCCGGGGGTCACGAAGATCCGGATCATTGATGACGGCAAGCAGTCGCATCACGCGATCCTGATGCGGATCGACAGCGGCAAGACGATGGTGGACTACATGGCCGCAGTGAAGGAGGGGAACTATCAGCCTGCCTGGATGACGGCTGTTGGCGGGGGTGGCGCGATCATGGCCGGGGGGGAGAATTCCACCTATTCCGATCTGACCCCCGGGCTGTACCTCGTGGCCTGCTTCCTACAGGACACTCCTGACGCCCCTCCCCACATGGCGCTCGGCATGGTGAAGCCGATCGTGGTTGTCGGCGAGCGGACGATCGCCGTGATGCCCGAGGCCGACGCCGAGATCAAACTGGTCGATTTTAGCTTCGAGATGCCCGATACACTACCGTCGGGTGACCACAATATCCGAGTCGTGAACGGCGGGACCGAGGGCCACGAGGCAGTGATGATCCGATTGCCTGAGGGCATGTCGCTCGACGGGTTCCTCGCCCAAGTGAAGGCGGGGAATGACCGGGTCGGCGAGGTCGTGGGTGGCAACGGCGCACTGTCAGTTGGAGGATCGAATGTCTGGCATGTGACCCTGACACCCGGCACCTACGCGATAGTCTGTTTTGTGCCATCACCGACCGACGGGACACCCCACGTGATGAAGGGGATGGCGAAGCAGATCACGGTCAGCTGATCTGAGCGCCGACTGCGTGCGGGTGTCGCCCAGGAGCCAATCCGGGGTGGCACCCGCAGCGGTATGCTTCTCTGATGATCATTGCCCCTATCACGATCCGCCCAGCCACCCTCGATGACCTCGCGGCCATCGTTGCGATGCTCGCCGACGATCCCCTGGGTGCGACACGCGAGGTTGTGTCTGACCCCGTCTCTCCAGCGTATCGCACTGCCTTCGAGGCGATCTCTGCCGATGCCAACAACGAACTTGTGGTGGCCTGTCAGGCAGTCGGCACCGTGATCGGGACCCTCCAACTCACGTTCACTCCCTCCATTTCGCGGCGCGGCGCGTGGCGGGCCACCATCGAGGGCGTCCGGATCGCGCGCCAGGCGCGGTCACTCGGGCTCGGTGCGCAATTGGTCGAATGGGCGGTGGCACGAGCGGAGGCTCGCGGATGCGCCACTGTCCAACTGACGACCGACCGCAGTCGGATTGACGCGCACCGATTCTACGAGCGACTCGGCTTCGTGGCGTCGCATGTCGGGATGAAACGGCTGCTTGCACATTCACCGCCACACGACGGCAAACCGTGAGACCGGTCCGCTCGATCACGCTCGCGGTCCTCGTGGTTGTCAGCGCCTGCGCTGATACGCGTGAGGAGCCGCCTACTCCCGACGTCGGCATGCGCATGCCTCCTCCAGAGTGGGCGCAAGGGACATGGGTGGTGGCACGCCACCTGATCCCCGGCATCAGCGCGATGACCGACGCGCAAGCCGCGTCCTGGGATGGCCGGACCCTGACGATCTCGGACTCTGCCGCCGTCGAAACGGACACTCGGTGCGCGCTACCCAGCTACAGCGAGTCGCTGGTCCAGAGTGATTCGATCCGCTGGTCGTTTCGCCTGGCGCCCGGCACGCTGCCACTGCGGGAGCCGGCCAGCACGGTTCTTGACGTCCTGTGCGATGGGGCACCCTGGACGGCGTTCGGCGGTTCGCTCATCGTGATCCATCCCGATACGGTTCTGGCACCCTGGGATGGGGTGTTCTTTGTGCTCGGGCGGCGCTAAGGCCGACCGCGTCGTCCGAGCGCGAGCGCGGTAGATTCAGGCATGCCACGCCGTCATTCTCCCGACCCGCTTCAGGTGATTCCGGGCATCGGACCTTCGCTGGCAGGCGATCTTCGCTTGCTGGGCTACCACCAACCGTCCGAGCTCTGTTCGGCCGATCCCGAGACGATGTATCGTCGCCTCGAGGCCAGGACTGGGCACCGACAGGATCCGTGCGTGCTCTATGTCTTTCGATGTGCGGTCTATTTCGCCCGCACCCCCGATCCTGATCCGGAGCTACTCAAGTGGTGGCGCTGGAAGGATCGCACACTTCCTCCATCCGGTGAGCTCTCGTGAGTCCCATTCGACGCTGGTCGGTTCCGCTCCTGGTTGCAGTGGTTGTGCTGCCACTCGGTGTTTCCCAAGCCCAGTTCTCCCGGGCCGACACCCTGCGTGGGGCGTGGAACACGCCGGGCCGCTCCTGGTGGGACGTGACCTACTACCATCTCGACGTGCGAGTGAATCCGGTCGACAGCTCGCTCTCGGGTTCCACGACGATCGTCTACCGCGCCACGGCGCCGGGCCGCGAGATGCAGATTGATCTCAAGGCCCCCCTCCAGATCGATAGCGTCGTCCAGTCCGGGCGGCTCCTCCGATGGCGCGACGATGGTGCCGCGCATTTCGTCTCGGGTATGACCAACAATCGTTCCGGGCCCGATGCGATCACGGTCTTCTATTCCGGGCATCCGACCATCGCACCGCGTCCGCCCTGGGACGGCGGAGTTTCATGGTCGACCGACTCGCTCGGGCGCGCTTGGGTCGTCACCACTGATCAGGGTGTCGGCGCCAGCATCTGGTGGCCCAACAAGGACACCCAGTCCGACGAACCCGATTCGCTGCGCGTCACGGTCCACCTGCCAGCCGAGGTGGGCACCTACGTCGGCCCGGGACGGCTCGAGTCCGACACGACCGCAGGTGGCTGGACGACCCGTACCTGGTTCGTGAACGACCCGATCAACAACTACGCGATTGCCCTCAACCTTGGGCACTACGTGCACTGGCACGAGACCTATGATGGCGAGGCGGGTCCGCTCACCCTCGATTTCTTCCCGCTCGACTATCACGAGGCCGCGGCACGCCGGCAGTGGGTGCAGGCCCGACCGATGATGGCCTGCTTCGAGCATTGGTTCGGGCCATACCCGTGGTACACCGACGGCTACAAACTCATCGACGTGACCTATCCCGGCATGGAACACCAGTCGGCCGTCACCTACGGGAACGGTTTCGCCAATGGCTACGGCGGACGTGATGGCTCGGGCACCGGGCTCGGGCTCGAGTGGGACTTCATCATCGTGCACGAGAGTGCGCATGAGTGGTGGGGCAACAGCATCACGACGCCTGATCTCGCCGACATGTGGGTGCATGAGTCCTTCGCGAACTACGCGGAGAACCTCTTTGAGGAGTGCCGGTCCGGGAAAGCGGCCGGTGCGCGCTACGTGATCGGAACACGCAAGGGGATCCGGAACGATCGTCCGGTGATCCCGGCCTATGGCGTGAACGCACAGGGCTCGGGTGACATGTATCCCAAGGGCGGCAACATGCTGCACACGATCCGCCAGATCGTGGGGGACGACGCTCGGTGGCGGGAGATCCTGCGCGGCCTCCAACTGACCTTTCGTCACCGCGTCACCACCGGTGCTGAGGTCCAGGCCTACATCTCGGCGCACGCGGGGATCGATCTCTCGAAGGTGTTCGAACAGTATCTCACGACGACCGACATTCCGTCACTTGAACACGAACGCACCGCAACCGGTGTCCGGTATCGGTGGCAGCATGTGGTTCCCGGCTTCGACATGCCCGTCGATGTCGTCACCGCTCCGGGCACAGTGCAGCGCCTGCACCCGAATACCACTTGGCAGGAGCTGGCCCTGCCCGTCGAGGGGACATTCATCGTCGACGAGAACTACTACGTCACGTCGCAGGCCAACTGAGTTGGAGGACCTCGCATGACCCTCACACGTCGCAGCTTCACGGCTTCCGCTGCCTTCGGTCTCGCGGGGCTCGTTCACGCGCCCGCGGTGTTCGCTCGTCGCCAATACGACCTCGTCATCCGCGGCGGCCTGCTGGTCGATGGCACCGGCGCGCCGGGACGCCTTGCCGATATTGCGATTGACGGCGATCGGATCGTGCAGATCGCCGATCGCATCACGGATCGTGGTGACCGCGAGATCGATGCACGAGGCAAGGTCGTCGCGCCTGGCTTCATCGACATCCATTCGCACGGCGACGGGTCGGTCGACGAGGACCCGCGACTCGAGTCGGTGGTTCGCCAGGGTCTCACCACGATCGTGGTCGGGGCCGATGGCGATTCCGAGAGCGACTTGGCTGCCTTCTTTGATCGCATCGACTCGTTGCGGCCAGGTGCGAACCTCGCCTCGATGGTCGGGCTCGGGATGGTGCGCGGTGTCGAGGTTGGCCCCATGCGGCAGCAGGCGACGGCATCACAACTCGAGGCGATGACCGAGCGCGTGGCCGTCGCACTTCGGGCCGGGGCGTGTGGCGCATCGTCCGGCCTCGAATACACACCGGGCGGCTTCGCGGACACCGCCGAGTTGGTGGCGCTCTGTCGTCCGCTCGCCGGGACCGGGCTCTGTTATGCCACGCATATGCGCAACGAGGACGACCGCGTCCTCGAATCGATCGCCGAGGCGATGACGGTGGCGCGCGGCGCAGGGTGTGCGCTCCAGATTTCGCATCTCAAGATGCAGGGTCCCCGCAACTGGTCGAAGCTCGACGCGGCGTTCGCGGCGATCGATCGTGCCAATGTGGAAGGCCTCGATGTCGCTTTCGATCGATACCCGTATGTGGCGTACTCCACCGGCCTCACATCCCTCTTCCCGATCTGGAGTCGCGACGGGGGCCTCAGCGCGATGCTCAGTCGGATCGATGACCCCGCCGATGGGCCACGCGTCAAGGAGGCGGTGCTCGCGAAGATCGAACTGATCGGTGGCTGGGACAATGTGCAGGTGACCAGCGTGCGCGGTCGTGAGGATCGCGATGTCGAAGGACAGCGGCTCGGGACGCACGCGGCGACCAAGGGGATGGCACCGTACGATTACACGGCGGATCTCTTCCGACGGAATGGTGCGAATATCGGGATGGTCGGATTCGCGATGAGCGAGGACAATCTCGACCGACTCTTCGCCCATCCGCGGGGGATGATTTGCAGCGACGGTGGCGCCTTCGCCATCGATGGTCCGACGCGACGTGGCACGCCCCACCCTCGTGGGATCGGCAGTTTCCCGCGCGTGCTCGGTCGCTATGTGCGTGAACGGCACGCCATCACACTCGAGCAGGCCGTGCACAAGATGTCGGGATTCCCGGCGGCACGCTGCGGGATCCGGGATCGAGGGCGCCTCGCCACCGGACTGGCCGCCGACGTCGTCGTGTTTGACGCCGGGGCCGTGACCGACCGCGCGACGTTCGCCGAGCCCTACCAGTATCCGACCGGGATCACCGCGGTGGTGGTGAATGGCCGAGTCGCGCTCGATGAGCAGGGAGCACGTGGCCCCGGTTCGGGACAGAGTGTCCGGGTGGTGCGTTAGGTCGGGATATCCCTTACGTCATGGCGGTTGAGCTGCACACATTCGGGGGTCGAGATGAAGCAAGTCTATGTGGCACAGAACAAGGTCGAGGCCGACTTGGTATGCAGCGAGCTCCGCAACGTCGGAATCGACGCCGTGGTGCAGGGTGACCTGATGGCGATCCCCACCGGGCCGTTCCCCAGCATCTGGGTGCCGGATGACGAGGAGGCCGCGGCGATAGAGGCGTGCAAGACGCTGCAGATCGGCACCGATGCGGAGGAGTGATGCGGCTAACCGGCTCGGTACGTGCGGATCGCGACGGGTAGCGGTTGGTCGACGGTCTCGATGAGTCGGAGTCGGAGTCCGGAAACGCGGCGCGGTTCGATCCGGTGGAGTCGACGATAGCCAATCGTCGTGCCACGCGCGACCTCTTCCCACTTGCCGTTGTCGCGCGCCTCGACGACGTATCGCGCCACCCGCTGACCCATGGTGATCTGCTCTTGCAGATCGATCACCTCGATATGCGACCCTGCCGGGAGCCCATCGAGCAGGGCAGATCCACTCGTCGCCCCGGTCGACTGCCACGACATGTTGGATCCGGTCAACGGTGTGCCGAAGATCGTTCCGAGGCGCTCGTGCATGGCGAGCAGCCGCGTGACATCGGTCTCGTGCAGCAGTCCGGCCCCCGTGGGGGGCACGTTGAGCAGCAACTTGCTGTTGCGCCCGACGGAGCTGAAGTAGAGGTCGACGAGGTCGTCCGTCGAGCGAACCTTCCCATCTTCAGCCGGATGCCAGAACCACCCTGGGCGGATCGAGACGTCGGTCTCACCTGGGCGCCAGACGGTGCCGGTGGGGTCGCCTTCCTGCAATTGCCGCATCACCACCTGACCCGACATCCCAGGCTCGGTGACCACCGAAGGGTCAACCGTCGACCAATTGGTCTCACCGGCAGCCCCGCGTTCATTGCCGATCCAGCGGAGGTCGGGGCCGGCATCGGAGAAGATCACCGCCTCGGGTTGCAACCGGCGGACTGTGCGCCAGACGCTGGGCCAGTCGTAGCGTTGCCGCTTGCCATTGGGACCCTCGCCATTGGCGCCGTCGAACCAGACCTCGTGAATCCGACCATAGCGGGTGAGCAACTCCGTCAGCTGTGCGAGATAGAAATCGTTGTAGCGAGGAGAATCCCCGTAACTTGTCGCGTTCTGGTCCCATGGCGAGAGATAGAGGCCGACCCGCAGGCCCTCGCTCCGGCAGGCGGTGACGAACTCGCCAACCACATCCCCTGCGCCACCACGGAACGGCGAGTTTGCGACCGAATGTTGCGTGGTCGCGGTTGGCCAGAGACAGAAGCCGTCGTGGTGCTTGGCCGTAAGGATCATGGCGCGAAACCCCGCCGCGTGCGCCGTGCGGGCCCACTGTCTCGCGTCGAGGGATGTCGGCGCAAAGCTCGTGGGGTCCTCGGTGCCATCGCCCCACTCGCGATTGCTGAAGGTGTTGACCCCGAAGTGGATGAACATCGCGAGCTCGTCGCGCTGCCAGGCGAGTTGTTGGGGGGTGGGGACCGGTCGCAGGCGACGCGGGAGGTGGGCGACCGTGGGCAGGGCGGCCATCGCCGCGGCCGTCGCCAGGAATTCACGTCGTCCACACTTGTCCCTGCGCCCGATGCCGCCAGATTTCTTGGTCATGCCCGCTCCCGGATCTCGGTTGGGGATTGCCGCCTCGACGTCAAGTCTACTCCGTTGCACCCCCGCGATCGTTATCATCGGGCTGGGTGCACTGGTCGCCGCTGCCTGTCACCGCGACGTTCAGCTCACGGCGCCGAGCATCCTGCGCGGTGGGTTCGTCGATGACTATGGTACGCGCCACCAGATCGATGACTCCCTCTGGCGACACGGCACGGCGAATCGATACCGTGTGACTGAGTGGAATGCCACATCACGATTCCTGATCGCCCGCAATGATTCCGCGAACGTTGCCGATGCAGGCCGGTACGATCGGATCGACTGGGTGCTGCTGTCCGGTGAGGACGGCTGGAGCTGGGCGTTCTGCCTCGTCACCTGGAATGCGCCGAGCGAGGCGGCCGCACGGGCGGCGACCGGTGCGGACACTGCGCATCCTCGGACGGGCTGTAGCGGCTATCCTTTTACCCGGATGCGGCGCTCTCGCCCTGACCCAGGTGGTGCCCCGTGAGCCATGGCGATGACCTTCCGAGGGAGGCTGTGTGATGCACCGACGGACATTCATCGGAGCCGCCGCCGCGGCGACCGCGGCGTCGACCTTCCCCGGCGCGCTCAGCGCCCGCCCCACCGTCCCCGAGCCGTTCCGGATCTCGTTGGCGCAGTGGTCGCTGCATCGCACCTTCTTCGGCACACTGCCGCCGGGTGTCGATCGGGCGGCACTGCTCAAGACCGACCCCGATGCTGCGCTCCGGGGCGTGGCGCATCCGGTCAACTTCCCCATCATCGCTCGCCGCGACTATGGGCTCACCGGTGTGGAGTACGTGAACACCTTCATGTATGGCCACGCCGATGACACCAGCTACCTCGATGAGCTGAACCTGCGCGCCGCCGGCGAGGGTGTGACCAACGTCTTGATCATGTGCGATCTCGAGGGCGCACTCGGCGACCCCGATTCACAGGCACGCCAGATCGCGGTCGACAACCACGTCAAGTGGCTGCGTGCCGCCGCGCACCTCGGGTGCCACGCCATCCGAGTGAACGCTTATAGCCGTGGACCGGATGCGGAGCAAGCCCGCCTGTGTGCCGATGGTTTGCATCAGTTGGCGACCAAGGCCGAGCCGTTCGGGTTGCATGTCATCGTGGAGAATCATGGCGGGCTCTCGAGCCGACCCGCGTGGTTGATGGCGACCCTGCGCGACGCCGACCACAGCTTGCTCGGCACCTTGCCCGACTTCGGCAACTTCGCGGTGTCGAGCACTGAGACCACCGACGCGTATGACGGCGTGCGGGCGATGATGCCACTGGCGCGTGCCGTCAGTGCCAAGAGCTACGATTTCGGTGCCGACGGTGCGACGCTGCGTGTCGACTTCCCGAAGATGATGGGCATCGTGCTCGATGCGGGCTATGCCGGCTGGGTCGGTATCGAGTATGAGGGCGACGGCATGAGCGAGCCCGATGGCATCCGGGCGACGCGTGATCTCCTTCTGCGGATCCGCGCGAATCGAACCACATGATACGGAGATGCGATGAAGGAACTTGAGGCCATCCAGGCCAACAATCGAGCGTGGGCTGCACAACAGGCCGAGGCCGATCCGACCTTTTTCCGTCGGCTGGCAAGCCAGCAATCGCCACGATTCTTGTGGATTGGTTGCGCCGATTCGCGAGTGCCGGCCAACCAGATCATGGGCGTCAATCCCGGCGAGGTCTTCGTGCATCGCAACATCGCCAATGTGGTGGTGCACACCGACCTGAATTGCCTGTCGGTGATCCAGTATGCGGTCGACGTCCTCAAGGTCCGCCATATCCTCGTGGTCGGTCACTACGGGTGCGGCGGCGTGAAGGCGGCGGCCGCGGGCGTCCCGTTGGGCTTGATCGACAACTGGCTGCGTCATATCCAGGATGTGGCCGCACGGCATCGGCCGATGCTCAACGCGATACCCAACGCGGACGAGCGGCTCGACCGACTCACTGAACTCAATGTGCTGGCTCAAGTGGTCGATGTCTGCCGGACCACGATGTTGCAGGATGCATGGCGCAAGGACCAGCAGGTGTCGGTGCACGGCTGGATCTATCGCCTGAAGGATGGCCTGCTGCGCGATCTGGGTTTGAGCGTCCATGGGGCGGACGGGTTCGAAGCGGCCTATGACCGTGCGGTCGCCGGGCTGGAGGCGACGCGACCGGCCGAATAGGATGGCGCGTGCCCACCTCATGGACCGGGTGATTAGATTCAAGGCTTGTGACAGCGTCCGGGCGCCACGTCGAGCGAGTGCTCGAGGATGGTATGACCGGCTGTCGAGCCATTTGGTCGAGGTTGCTCCGCTCGGCCGCGTCACGCCGGAGATCCACATGAAGCTGACCATCATCCTCGCCGACATCACCACCTTGCCGGTCGATGCGATCGTGAATGCCGCCGCCTCGGATCTGCACCCCACGGCGGGTGTGAGCGGGGCCATTCATGCCGCCGCGGGCCCCGAATTGCTCGAGGCCTGCGAGCGGACGGCCCATTGCCGCACTGGGCATGCGGTGATCACGTCGGCATACGGACTCCCGGCTCGCTATGTGATTCACGCGGTCGGGCCCGTCTGGCAGGGGGGGGGCGATGGTGAGGCCGACTTGCTCGCCTCGGCCTATCGTCACGCTTTGCGTCTGGCCCACAACCATCGCTGCGAGAGCGTGGCGCTCCCGGCGATCTCGACCGGCATCTCAGGGTTCCCGCTCGAAGCGGCCGCCGAGATCGCGATCGCGACCACCCACGAGGCACTCGAGGCCGGCGCCTATCTCGAGGAAGTCATCTTCGCGTGCCGCACGGAGGCCGAAATCAGGGCCTACACCGAAGCGATGCTTGCGCTCGAGGCCGCATCGGTGGCATGATCCGGCGGGCCGACCTCGCGTGTTACGGTAGCGGGATCCTGTCGCGCACGAGCACGAGGATCGCGGCCTGCGGAACCACGAGGTAGCGACGCTCCTCGTAGGAGATCTCGACCGCAGCCTTGCGGAAGAAGATGGCGTGATCGCCAACCCGTGCCTGCATCGGCTGATGCTTGGGCGTCCGCTCCATCGCGCGCCATGGTTCGTCCTCGAACACCGAGGGGTCGGGCAGGGCATTCCCCGGTCCCACCCCGATGATCAGACCGGTCTGCACCTGCTGGGCATCGACGGCGGTGGCCGGCAGATAAAGGCCGACCCTGGTGCGCTGTTCCTCGCCGTCCTCGGGCGTGATGAGCACCCGATCGCCCACGACCTGAAGTTCCTTGGGGACGAAATCCACCGCCTCAGACCTTGTCCATCTGGCCGTGGATCGTCTCGAGGTCAGTGATCCTGAGCTTGCGGCGCATGGTGGGCAATTGGAGCACGACCTCGTCGCCCACCTTGCCGTCCTGGAGGGCCCGCCCAAGCGGAGAAGCCATCGAGATATGACCTGCGTCGAGATCCATCATCTCGGCGAGCACGACCGTGTACTCCTCGACGTCACCACTCTCGATGTCCTCGACCGACACCCGGGTGCCGAGGCCGACGCGATCGGATGGGGCCTCGGTGTTGGCGAGCTGGGTCAGCTGGTTGAGTCGCTGGTGCAACTGGCCGAGGCGGGCCTGCACGAACTGCTGACGCTCGAGCGCGGCCTTGTATTCAGAGTTCTCCCGAAGATCGCCCATCTCAACGGCCGTGGCGATCGCCTGAGGCAGGGTCACCGCCAGCTCGTGGCTGAGCTCGGAGATCTCCTTCCCCAACTTGTCCCGCATTTCCTGGATCATCGACCACTTCCTCCGGTCGGGCAAAGAGAAGTCAGGCAAAGAGAATCGGACGGTCCACCGGGCAGTGTGCCAAGTGGACCGCGAGGATCACGAAAGATAGCCCCGATGCAGCAGCCTGGGGAGCCGGGCTGGGGGGATGTCCACCCCCGGATCCGGGAGTAGATTCAGGTGATGCATCGACCACTCGCGTTTTTGGTGGCGCTCGCCGCGTGTGCGGGGGCCTCGCCGGCTGCCACGCAGGCCAATGCGGCACCGCAGCAGGTGGCGCCAGACAGTGCGGCCCGGTCGCTCCTCGCCGAGCTTCCCGGTACGATCCGGCAACAGGTGGGATACGCGACCACCCGCAATTTCACCGGAGCGCCCCTCCCCGGTTACGGTCGACCGATTGCCCTGCTTCGCCGTGAGGCGGCGGTGGCGCTTGGGCGGGTGCAAGCCACCCTCGAGCGACGGGGACTCGGCCTCAAGGTGTTCGATGGCTATCGCCCGGTTCGGGCGACGCTGGCGATGGTCGCGTGGTGCGAGCGCGTCGGACGCACCGACCTGCTCGACGACGGGTATATCGCACGGCGCTCGCGTCATAATCAGGGCGTGGCAGTGGACCTCACGTTGGTCGACCTCGCCAGCGGCAGCGAACTCGACATGGGGACGCCGTGGGACACCTTCGACAAGGCGGCCCACACGGCGAATGCCTCGGGTCAGACGGCGAGGCGGCGCGCGCTGCTGGTCGAGGCCATGGCGGAGCAGGGATTCGTCAACTACGAAAATGAGTGGTGGCACTTCTCGTTTGAGGTGACCGATCCGGTGCCGTTCGACTTGCCGCTGGAATCATGGAATTGACCGTGAAAATGCTTGATTCCCCCCTCGCGGTCCACTATTTTGCTCCCCGAGGTGTCATCTCCCCCAGCGTGACACGTGCAACCGTTCACAACCGACTGAACCTCGAGACGGGATCCTTGATGCGCGTTTCGTTCGCACCGCGACAGTGGCCCAGACTGCCTCGCGGCCTGCTCATCGCCCTGTTGCTCGTGGCCGTGGCCGCCTGCGCTGGCGATTCCTATCCGCAATCCACACTGCATCCGAAGGGTGATTTCGCCGAGATCGTCGACGGCCTCTTCATGACCACAGTGTGGTGGGCGACGATCGTCTTCATCGGTGTCGAGGGCGCGCTCCTGTACGCAATCTTCCGATTCCGCGGATCGCCGGATGATCCGGAGCCGAAGCAGAATCACGGCAACACCCTGGTGGAAATCATCTGGACGGTGATTCCGGCCGCGGTGCTGGCCGTCGTTGCGGTCCCGACCGTCAAGGCGATCTTCGAGACGGCACGGGTGCCAACCGCGAGCTCGGATGGCTCGGCGCCGCTCAAGGTCGAGGTGGTCGGACACCAGTGGTGGTGGGAGTTTCGCTACCCCGAGCTCGGCATCGTGACGGCCAATGAACTGCATGTCCCCCTCGGTCGGACCATCGACCTGCGCATGAAGTCCGCCGACGTGATCCACTCCTTCTGGATCCCGCAGTTTGCCGGCAAGCGCGATGTCTTCCCGAACCGGGAGACCCGCCTCTGGTTCACGGCAACGGAGACGGGAGCCTACCCTGGGGCCTGCGCTGAGTTCTGCGGTCTGCAGCACGCGCGAATGGATTTCTATGTCATGGTGACCTCGCCGGAGGAGTTCGCCGCGTGGCAGGCGATTCGTCAGGCGGATACCGCGGCGGCGGCCCTCAGGCCGCTGCCGACACCGACGCCCGACAGCACCGGTGCCGTTGCCGCGATGCCTGCCGTCGATCCGCTGGTCGCGCAAGGGAAGCAGCTCACGATGACCAAGGGGTGCATCGGGTGCCACGCGATGGGATCGTCGGCTGCGATGACCACCCTGCAGGGTCCCAACCTCGGTGGTATCGGACGGCGCAAGATGATCGCCGCCGGGTGGTTCGAGAATACAGACGAGAATCTTGCAGCCTGGATCAAGGATCCGGGCGCCGTCAAGCATGGTGTGGTGATGGCCGGCAAGTACCAGATCACCGATGCGGAGGTCAAGGCGGTTGTCGCCTACCTCCGTACCAGGCAGTAGGCCGGGGAGAGTCGAACAGATGACCACGACGGTACTCGAGCCCACGATCACGACCACCAAGTCGCGCAGTGTGGTGATCGACTGGATGACCACGGTCGATCACAAGAAAATCGGCATCATGTATGGGGCGTCGGCCTTCCTCTTCTTCCTGATCGGCGGCCTCGAGGCGCTCATCATCCGGGCCCAACTTGCTGGTCCGAACGGGACGCTGGTGTCGCCGGAGTTCTACAATCAGCTCTTCACGATGCACGGCACGACGATGATCTTCCTCGCCGTCATGCCGCTCAGCGCGATGTTCT